>JASBUW010000120.1 GCA_030147755.1 Parachlamydiaceae bacterium | reverse complement strand
GGACCTTCGCACTCCAAACGCTTCGCGTATTACCCATTATCAGTTCTTTTATTCGCGCTCAATCCAACTTTATGCAATAACTCTTGCATTTCTTGGTACACTTCCGATACTTCAATTTGCTTCATGCACCGAAAATCAATCGGACATTCACGTCGATAACAAGGCGAACACGCCACATGCTTATGAATGACTTTTCCGCCATTATAAGGCGACGTCGCCACATCGCTCGTTGAGCCAAATAACGCAATTAAGGGAACTCCCAACGCAGAGGCGACATGCATCGGACCGCTATCATTAGTCAAAAATAAGTGACACGCTTGAATCAAAGCGATTAATTGACGTAAATTTGTTTTGCCTGCTAAATTAATCACCCGTTCAGGAAATCCTTTGCAAATATCCTCGACTAAAGGAGCTCCCCCTTTATCACCAAAATAGACGATTTTTAAATCAGATCGCTCTAACAGCCTTTGTGTTAATAACTTAAATCGATCTGGCAACCAGCACTTTGCAGATCCATAAGCAGCACCCGGATTAATCCCCACAATTAGATCCGTCGATTGGATACCATGTGTGGCCAATAGTTCGCGCGCTGCTTGCTGCTCTTGAGTCGTCACATACAAACGAGGAGGAGTCTGAGAGACAGGAATTCCCAATGGTTCTAGCAACATTTTATAAGTGATGACCAAATGTTGCGTGTCACGTGTTTCTGGAAAAGAGACAGGCATATTCAATAACTGATTGCGCCAATGGGTGGCATAACCTAACCGATTTTGCACATGCCCCCGCCAAAACCACCAGGCTGAAGAGAAAGAATTCGTTAATAGAACGCCTAAATCATACTCCCCTTGGCGCAAAGGATTAACAATATCGGCATGGTTTTGACGCGACAGCCAGCTTTTGGGTCGCTTAAACGGGAGAATGTCATCGAGATGCGGATCTTCTTGAATGACAGTACCTAACGCTCCTTGGCATAACGCTGTAATTTTTGCCTCTGGCCAATGATGGCGCAAATCCGTTAAGATAGGTGTCGCCATCACCAAATCCCCTAGCCAATTGGGCATACGCACAAGAATACGGCGTGGAGATTGGGGGGGAGAAAATAAGGAAAGTGCCATAAAAAACTCCTCAGCTCATAAGAAAATCCGTTGATCTTCTAAGATTAAACACTTATGGTTACAGCCAAACAAAATCAGTTAAGTATGGAGTGATGCCCTTGACCAGACTACCTCATTCAGAAGAAGAAAACAGTCTAGCAAGTTCTCACACTGATGCTCATGCCTCTAGTGACGCAGAACAAATTTTGCACCTTAAGCGATTATTAGTCACGCTGAAACAACATTACGAGAAAAACTTACAGACGACTCATACTCAGTTACAAATTGAAAAAAATCAAAAAATTGCTTTGCATAAAGAACTCGATAGCGTGCAAGCAGAATTAGCCGACACGCAAAAACGTCACGAAGAAGAGCTCGCTGCCTTACGTCATCAGCAAACAGTATTAAAAGATTTATTGAAAAAAAGCCAAGATGAACTCCACCAACTACAACTAGATCCTCAACAAAATCGCCAACCACCGGGAAAAGAATCTTCTTTCTTACGCAATCGCAATAAAGAAATCTATTTAGAAACGAAACATCTTCGTGAAGAACTCGATCAAGCGCACAAGAAAGTGAAAGCTCTTGAGCAAGAACTTGTAGATAGTCGCCAAAAAGCGCAACAAGAGTTGACTCAGCTTCAACAACTGACTTCAACTCCTGCATCAGATGCTAGCGATCCTTACACTGCTCAACTCTTACGGGAAGAACTGACGAGTATCAAACAAACGTTGGCGCAAGGAACACAAGAAACCCAAGCACTTGAGGCGCGCTATGTAGAAGTGCTAAATCAAAAAATTGATTTAGAAAATCAATTAAAGCAGCTTCATATTCAATTTGAGCATCAAGCATCGAATGTGACAGCCTTCCAAACCAAACTTCATCAAATTGAACAGCAAAAGAAAAATTTAGAAAATCAGGTATATGCCAAAGAAAGTGAATTAAATGAAAAAAATAAATTATTACAAGATTTACAGCAGCAAGCCCAACAATTAAAAGAATGGAAACAAGAAAAAGAATTCATCCAAGATAAATATGAGCAATTAAAAGATGAATGGCTTCAAGTAACAGAGCGCTTAGAAGAGGCGCTTAACGTCCGTTCTCAAGCTGAGCATCAAATGGCCCAGCTTGAATCCCTAGCGCAAGAACAAAGAATGCACCTGCAAGAGCATACGCATCAAATTTTGTCGCTAGATCAAGACAAGCAAATGTTATTGCTAGAGTGTCAGCAATTCAAAAATCTTTTAGAAGAGAGCGAAGCACGACTTAAAGTTGCTCAACAGCATTTAGCTAAAAAAGTGAAGGAAGCGGCATTATTAAATGAAAAATTGGAAGAGCATCACAATCACCTCATCGATTTGGAACAAATCGTAGAAGACCAAAAAACTCAGCTCGCTCAACTACAAACCCATGTAGACCTTTATCAAAAGCAAGAAAAGCGTTTGCAAGAACAATTGCACGAAGCTTTAAAAGGAACCGAAAGCCAAGTGGCTAAATGGGAAGAAAAATATTTTCGCATGTATGACAAATGGCAAGAAAGTGAAAATCGCATTCGCGATTTAAAGAAATTTGAAGAGAAACATCAGCAAATGCAAAGTTTACTTGCTAATTTAGGGACATTTATGGGAGCCTCTTTTAATTCAGCAGGAGCTCTTTTCTCTAGTGGACAGGAAGGCAATCGCCTAAATGCAATAGAAAGTGAAAATAATCCTCAAGCAGTGCCTAAAATAGATCCTTCAGAAGAAAGATATGATCTATTTGGAATGCGCCAACCTAACGAAAAATATAAATCTCCTCCCAATCATGAGTGACGCCTCTAAAAAAAATTTACCTTTTCCTATTATCATGGGAGTCGATCCGGGCACTCGAACGAGCGGCTATGGATTAATTAGTTTGCAAGAGCGTGAATATGTTCCTATTGATTATGGATGTATTCGTCCTCCTGTGCACTTCAAATTATCCGAGCGTTATTTAGTGATTTTTGATAGTATAGAAGCGCTGATTGAACAGTATAATCCGACTGCTTTAGTCGTAGAAACACAATTTGTACATCGCAATGTACAAAGTGCGATTAAATTGGGCATGGCAAGAGGCATCATCATGATTGCGGCTAAAAGACGCGGATTACCGGTTTTTGAATATGCTCCGACAGAAGCGAAGCGAGCCGTAGTAGGCAATGGCAAAGCGAGTAAATTCCAAGTACAAGGCATGGTCCAGCGCCTGCTGAAGCTGGCAGCGCTCCCCCAACCGGAAGATGCGGCTGATGCGCTCGCGCTCGCCATTTGCCATGCACAAGCCGCGGCCCACCGCAAAGTCGCTTGCGAAGTTTAAAAAATATCAAAAGTAAGTCGCGAAGCGTTTGGAGTGCGAAGGAGGACCTTCGCACTCCAAACGCTTCGCGACTTACCATAAAAGGTCATTCTATGTTTGCTTATTTGAAAGGTACATTAGTTGCAGCGCATCCTACCTATGCCATCGTCGATGTACAAGGCATTGGCTATTCTCTTTTTATTCCTTGTCGGGTGTTAGGTGAATTACCTAGCTTAGGGCAAGCCGTTCAATTCTACACAAGTTTTGTGGTGCGTGAGTTTTCGCATGCTTTATATGGCTTCTTAAATAGCCAAGAACGCGATATTTTTGAAGTTCTGATGAATGTAACAGGAGTGGGTCCTAAACTGGCTTTGAGCTTGATTGGTCATTTAACTTTCAATGAATTGCAAATAGCTGTAGCTCACAAAGATTTGCCCACACTATGCCGTGTTCCTGGTGTAGGCAAAAAAACTGCTGAACGTTTAATTGTTGAACTCAAAGACAAATTGCCTAATTTACTCCCTTTAGATGCCGCACATTGGGCTATTCCGGTAAATGATCCCAAAACGCAGCAAATTCAAGATGCCATCTTAGCTTTGATTAATTTAGGCTATAATCAAAACACCGCTCAGAAAGCCATTAAGCAAAGCTTGAAAGAACTTCCTGAGGATGTTGATCTGCCGACTTTGATTACATCGGCTCTGAAGAATGTTTAATTTATGCTCTTCTAAAGAAATTAATTCCTAAGTGCATCACTGTTCCGGCTCCCGCACCTATTCCAACAATTTGGAATTCTTTCAATTTAGGATATAGAATATGCATGGCTAAAGTGGTCACAGCCGCTACTAAACTTGGAAGAATTGCTCCCACTAAATGAGCCAAGCGTGTCAATAAAGAGGCTTTAGCTTGAGGTTGGGCGGGAATATCTTTTTCTTGAACTGCTGGCAGCTTTTCTTCTACAGGAGGAGCATCTTGAACGAAATTAACAACAGGAGCAGGTTCATTTGCAACGAAGTTAACAACACCAATAGGTTCATCTGCGACTAAATTAACAACGGGAGCTGGCTTGTTAGCCACAGCCATTTGTGCTAATTTATCTTGTACAATCTTTTGAATTGCCTGATCCACCTCTTGTCCATTAGCGAATTGCCATTGATCTGTTTTATTTAAAGCATCCTCTGCTAGCTTATCTTGGCGATAAGCAAAAGGAATGATCTTATCGAGATTTTTAAAATCTGTTTCGAACATCATTTTATTTGTTAAAGATCTGACATGATCTTTTGGGAGATCTTGGCGTCCGATTGCTAACATTTTTTTATTATAAGGGGTTACCACAATGACTTTGCCCTTGAAATAGGGAGTAGCTGTAATAGGATTACATTTCCTCGCTAGAAAGTCCATAGCTACCCTTCCTACACAATCACCCACATCATAAATCGCTAAAAAGAGATCGTAGAAATTCACTTTATTTATATCTGGAGGTGTATCGAATTGAGCGGGAGTTTCGACTTTCCAATTCAATTGGATCGTTCTTCCTTGGTAAGAACAAGCGGGAAACATTTTTTGCAAATCATTTCCTACTTGTTTATTTTGAAGATCACCATTCTTCGAAACACGATTATAATCAAATGTGTCATACTGAGCATGAAAAGCATACACATTAAGATTGACTGTATCAACAGGATTGGGTGCCATAATAAAACCTCTATTTATTTTCTATTTTTAAACAACTTCATATGCATGAACTTTTCTATTTCTAAAATAATCTATGATTAAAAACGAGCTCAAACCCGCCATAAACCCTATGCCAACCGCACCGGCTTCTTTTACTTTGGGTAAGAAAATACGCACTGCAATCACGCTCACCGCAGCGATCAAATGCGAAAAACCGGCGACCAATAAATGCACAAAACGAGAAGGTGTTTTCATTTTTTCATTTAATTCTTTGATTTTTTCTTTGCCAACCTGCTGTTGAATATTGTCCTCTTTCTCTTCCACACCCACTTCGAGCTCTTTTTCGAGCTCCCTTTTGATCACAAAGGGTGTTGCACACTCTAGTTTCTCTTCCGGTTCTTTTTCTTCTACAACAACTTCGGGCTCCTTTTTGATCACAATTGGTTTTTCTTCCGTTTTGTTTACTTGAGGTTGAGGAGCAACAGGAAGAGGGGCTGGGGCTGGTTGAACAGCTTCTTTCTCTCTTAGTGCCTCCAGTTTATGTTTAGCTATTTGATGAATGGCTTGTTGCACATCCTTTAAACCCTCTTGATGCTCATCCATTTGATTGACATCAAATTTTTCATGGCTAAAAATGAAAGGAATAATTTTCTTTTGCATCATTCGTTGAAAAGAAGAGTGGTAATTCATCATACACTCATTTAAATCTGCTGCTGCGCCTATAAATACAGCTTGGCCGGGGGACTTTAAACCAGATTGAAGTGCTTGAAATTGGTCTAGAATAAGGTCTGGTTCAAGCCTACCTGTAAGCCCAATTAATTTATTATAAGCCACTATATCGTACTGAGGAGAAGAAAGCTTTGTAAAGTTTTTTGGTAATTGTTCGATGCTCCAGTTAATCTTTAATCTGACATTATCCACCACCACTTCTTTAAAAATGACTTCAAATTTTAATATCATTTGAGGTATATATGTTTGCGGCATATTTCCTGGATGCATGGCTACATTAAAATCAATACTTTTTATAGGATTCATTTTTAATTCCTTCTTATTCTTTTTAATTAAATTTTTACAGTTAAATAAAAGGACAAACGACCTTAACGACACCAACACCCCTAACGTAAACGTATAGGTTCACTGTGTACATAGAGTGTTTGCCATTTGTGCGGTAGCACTATCACTGCATTAGCCCAGACCGAGCGCGTTTAGCGCTCGTTCTGGGAAAAAAGAGCCATTTCATGAGCACTGCGGTTAGCAGTGCAACTAT
>JASBUW010000112.1 GCA_030147755.1 Parachlamydiaceae bacterium | reverse complement strand
AAAAAGACTGGTTTTATCTGTGCGGTAGCACTATCACTGCATTAGCCCAGACCGAGCGCGTTTAGCGCTCGTTCTGGGTAAATAATGCCATTTGATTAGCACTGCGGTTAGCAGTGCAACTAGTCGGCGCCCTTGTAGCACTGCTAACCGCAGTGCAATAGGTTGTGCATTAAATCCCAGAACGAGCGCTAAACGCGCTCGGTCTGGGCTAATGCAGTGATAGTGCTACCGCACAGATAAAATCAGTATTTTTAAGTATACTTTGACCAACTACCAAAAAGGTCACTGTTACTTTTTGATATTAGCAACGAAGTTGCTTGGGGGCTCCAAACGCTTCGCGTATTACCAATTTAATCTATTAGTGCGACACTGTCGCAAAATACTTTTCTAATCCTTCATTCGATGGCTTGAAGCCTTGCTTGCCATGATGCCAATTCGCAGGACACACTTCTCCATGCTTTTCAAAATAGAGTAAAGCATCCAAAATGCGTAATGCTTCATCCACAGAACGTCCCAGTGGTAAATCATTCACAACCTGGTGACGTACAATTCCTTCTTTATCGATTAAGAACAAGCCGCGATAGGCAATGCCTTCTTGTGCCATCAATACGTCATAATCACGCGAAATGGTCTTATTTAAGTCTGATACCAATGGATAATCAATCCCTTGAATGCCACCCTTATTTTTAGGTGTATTGAGCCAAGCAAGATGTGAGTAACAACTATCTACTGAACACCCCACCACTTGCGCTTGACGCTTCTCAAATTCTTCCAAATAATCTTGGAAAGCATGCAATTCTGTGGGACAAACAAACGTGAAGTCTAATGGATAAAAAAACAATACCACATTTTTGCCACGATAATGCATCAAAGAAAAATCACTCACAATTTGACCATTGACGACAGCTTTGGCTTTAAAATCCGGAGCTGGTTTTCCAACAAGAACGCCCATAAAAATCTCCTCTAAATGGAATTAACTGAATAATTGTTTGGCACGCGGCAACCACGTAGATTCTGCCGCTAAAGTTGTTTCAGGGCCATGCCCCGGAAAAACACGCGTCTGTTGGGGAAGCCGAGAAAGCTTATCTAAAGAAGGCCACATTAAATCAGGTTGACTAGTTGGAAAAGATAAATTGCCAATTGTGCCTTTAAATAAGGTGTCTCCTGAAAATAGCACATGCTGCTGCGGTTCATAAAAGCAAATGCTACCAGGCGAATGTCCGGGTGTATGGATAACTTGAAAAGTTAAATTGCCTACTGGCACTACCAGACCTTCTTTTAATAAAACATCGGGTTCGACTCCAGGAATATTCAACCAGCAGGGCAATCCATCTGCACCTGGTTGACGCAAATTGGGAGCATCTAAAGAATGAATGTAAACAGGAACACCATATTGCTCTTTCAAGCGTTGCACATCTGCAATATGGTCCCAATGGGAATGCGTCAACAAAATTTTGCGACAAGTTAATTCTCGGAATTCCACAAAAGCACAAATAGCGGAAAAAGAATCAGGAGCAGGATCAATGATAGCTGCTTCGCGTGTTTGCTCGCAAGCAGCAACATAAGCATTAGTAGAAAAGGGCCCTGAGGGGAAAATTTGTATGAACATCGCACCGGAGAGGATTCGAACCTCTAACCGCCCGGTTCGTAGCCGGGTACTCTATCCAATTGAGCTACCAGTGCAAAGAAGTAACATTCTAAATGAGAGAAGCGCTTTTTTGCAAGCTTTTCATTTTCTATTCTCATTTTTCTGTATGTCAGGGGCGATATCCCGGATCACTTGCCACTTTGGGCAGCTGAAACTGAGAAAAAACTTGTTGCCACACCGCAGTAATATTATTGTCATCAAAATCTAAAGAATGTGGCATGTAATGATTACGCACTCTTTCTAATCCCCAAGGGGTCTTCATTTCTTCTGTCAATCCCAAGGCTAAAATCATATACTTTAACCGAGGATACTTAGATCGCAAAACAGAATCTAATAAAATGGCTTGCTCGTAAGAAAGTTCATACCTGACAAATAAAATCGTTTTATCGGAATTCAAAACCTCAAAAAACCGTGTTATTCGACGTTGATATCTCGTCAAAACATCTTCATAATTTTTAATGTTTACTTGTGTATAAGTACAAGGAATATTCACTGGTATTATAAAATCATAGTTAAAATCATGTGGAAAACACATCTTATCATAATAGAGATCATAGACGACTTTTTTGCCATCATATATATCAAATAATAAATGCTCCTTTATTAAAAAATTGTGTCCTTCTTCCGTCAAGAATTTAATCAGTGCTGTAAATGGAGTATGCGTCCAATCCAAAGGATAAGAACGATCACGCGCGTGATATTTAGAGATCTGAGAAGCAACCATACAATAGCTTCCTAAACTAATTGCATAATCAAATTGTTGACTACAAACTTGCTGGCTATAAACCGGTGTCCATAAACACGCTACCCATAACAAAAAAATAGACATACTGCGTTTCAGAAGAATGAACATAAAATCCTATTTATTAAAAATTCGTAAGCGTTTGCCTCAACTTTTCCTCTGTGTTCTCTGTGTACTCTGTGGTAAAATTTAATTAATTACCACAGAGCACACAGAGAATACAGAGAGAAAAGTAGTTGCTATTTAATCTTATCTAGAAAATTAAATTCAAAAGCTTTTTGATTTATTCTTCTTTTTGAGAAGCAAATTCAGCTAAAAATTTTTCTCCTAATTCATAAACGATAGGGCCATAAGTAGGTCCACTTAAGATATGATCCGTTGGCCAATAGGGACTTCTCCAAAAAGATCCATATGTACGCACATTCGTTTCCGGATCAAAATAATTGCGAATATGTCCCAAGGGTTCAAGTAAAAAGCTACTGACGCCATCTTTGACACTAATATGGTTCACAACGCTTTGAAACCCTACATTGCGCACTAAAGTGGCCGATCCAAATGTGTGCACCCGTATCATTTTTTGCTCTTCTGGAGATAAAAGTTCACGTGCCCGATCCGTTTCCGACCCTCCCAAGCTATGTGCGTAATGAATAATGACGCCTCCTCCTTCTACTCCCCCCATTTCCGCAATCAAATCATGCCACATTTGAGCAAGCAAGCAGGCATGAAGAGAACGAAATCCAAAATGAAAAGCGGTCTTAATCAAAATACCTCTAGAAATATCCCACGTCCACCCTTCTGTGGGACGAAAGACATAATGAACTTTTGCTCCTCCATGTGACTGAGAAATAATTTCTAAATTTTTTCGAATCATATTATGCGTCGTCAAAATACCATTAATAAAAGTTACACGCACTTTATCATGGATATTTTGCTTGCCATAAGACCCTACATATGTATCTTCAAAGGAATGTCCCATTAATAAGTAAGTAGATTCTCCTAATAACTGCTTACCTACTTTTTCTAAAGCTGTTCCCCACTCTTCTGGAAACTTGAGTTCTGCATTTAATTTACTTTTGAGATGATGTGCAGAGATGCGCAAATAGTCAAAACCTGCATAAAAAGATTGAGAAAAGTAATCCCATATATCACTGATGGAAAACAAACCATAAAGATCATAGCAATTGAGAGGATCATTTCTGTTAAACGCATAGAGATTAGGTGTATCATAGAAAAATAACGGATCCGGTGTCAGCCAACGCCCACTCATGGGATCATAATAACGTTTTCCAAAGAAAATGAGGCCATCTTCCGTGCGTTTACTGCAAAAACGCCAGGAATTACCCACCGCAGATTGCTCTTGAAGATGACTATGAACATCATAAATTTTTTCTTTTCCATAAGCTGAATAGCGATAAGTTTCTGAAACTATTCCTTCTTGTGCATCTATAAGACAGCAAACTGATCCCCCCACGTCATGTAAAGGCACAAACAATCTGTTGTGTAATTCTAACGCAACTGCAGCACTAATTTCTGCTCCTCTTCCTACTCCCAAAATACGTAATTCAACTATCTCATCTTGTGCATTGAGTTTACCGATCTCTTTGCAATCATCATAAAATAAATGCACCTGACTTTTTAAATCCCATGTCTGCTGCTGATTATTCCATTCCCACTCATGATCCGTTAAACGGCGATGAAAAGAATCATACACATAGCTCACAGCTTTTTGTCGGGGATATTCAATGCGAATCAAACGGTCCAAGGCATCATAAGTATAAAAAACAGATTGACCTGCTTGCTGTTTTTTAATGACATGGCCGTTCTGATCATACACATAATGGGCAGAGGGCGTTTCCTTCAATTGATTCAAGTCATTGACCGTCCACTTCTGCTCATTTTCACTTAATCGATTAAATAAAGAATCATACGTGTAGCAATAGCCTTCCTCGCTAGCCAATTGTCCATCTGCTGTATAAGTAAACCGAGAAGTGTATTGTCCCTGCACATCTTGAATGGTCGTCTCTCTCAAACGTCCATCTAATCCTCGTCCCTCTTTACCTATGGTTTGCGACCACCAAGGAGAATCAATTTTAGTTAATTTATTTTGCTGATAATGATAGTTGACTGTCCCTAAACGATTGAGCAATTGCTCAGCTTGTAAACGTCCTTCTTCATCGTATTGGTAAATATGCTGATAGAGTGATTCTTGATGTGCATTTAGGCGTTCCACAGCAGTGAGCAAGAGCCCTTCATAATGATAAGCTACTTGCGTATGATCAGGCAAAATGAGGTTTAAACGACGTCCTGCTAAATCATAATGATTCTTGAGCTTGATCCCCGGTCTTTGCTCTTCTTCAATGACTTCATGAAAGGCATTATAACGCCGTCTCTGCATAAGATCATGACAGCGATCATGAATGACCACTAAACGCTGTAAATCATCATAGGCATAGGTATAAGCCACAGAATAATCACTGGATTCTAAAGAAGCTAATTGACCTAACTCATTATAAACATAAGAAATCACAGTTCCATCTGGTTTGATCATTTCTTTTAAGTGCCCGGATGGATGATATTGATACCGCGTTGTTTTAGTATGCGTTTGATCTCCTTCTATAATCGCAATCACACGACCACAGGCATCATAATTCCAACGAATCACAAATTGGCGTAAACACTGACCGTTTGCTAAAACTTGATGCTTTTCTAGCACTTTATTTCCTAGCGCATCATAACGCCACTGTGTTTCACGCAACTTCATTCCCATGGCATCATAAATCTGGCAACTTTCTAAACGTTGCAGCGCATCATACACCAAGAGATGCCGTGCCCCATAACCATCGATTTGCTCGACTTGCTTGACATACTGTCCTAAGCTATTGCACGTCGTAGACTCTTGCTTCACTACAAAATTTGAAGCAGCCTCTTCTTGAATCGCTTTTTGCTTATATTGGACTTTTCCTTGCGCATTTTCAAAATGAAGAGCTTGCGTTTGTTGCCATGCATCTCTTTCTTCTATTTTGGCGATAAAATCCTCAGGAGCAGTTCCAAACCATTCGCGTACTTGTTTCTTTTGTCCGCAATCATCATAATCCCACTCTAAACGACGTGTCCCTTCTGTCGTTTCTTGAAGAATGCCTACCTGGCGTCCCACGCCATCATAAAGATAATGAATGGTCATGTGTTGATCTGTCAACGACTGCACACGTTCTCCTTGATAATGAAAAGAGAATTGTTGCATCAATTGACCTGTTGCAGAGCGTTTTTCTAGCTGAATAAGACGCGCCGCTTCATCTCGCGTAAATGTGAGAACAGTGCCATCACGCGCCGTTTTTTGCTTTAACACACCATCTAAAAAATAACTCATGCGTTCAGATGAGCCATCAGGATAATGAATCTCTGTAGGTTTGCCGCGTACATTATAGCTTAAAGTTGTGACCCCTCCTTGCGCATCGATCATTTCAACAATTTGATCACAAATATTATACCTTTGTTTAATCAACGGATGATAAGGTTGATCCCACGCATCTAAAACCTGGGGTAATTGTGTCGACGCTAATCGGCCAAATGCATCATAAGTGTAAGTCGTTTCATTTTGATAAGCATCTAAAGTTGCTACAAGCTGTCCTTGTTCGTTGTAGCGTTCTTTCGAAGGAATAACTTCTTTTTCAGCGATCTTTCCACGACTATCAACAGTGGCAATTAATTGTCCTTGTGCATCATATTCAAATTGCACGCTATAACGTAGAGCATCATTTGCATCAAAATAATCTTGCTGAATGAGTTGCCCCTGCGCTGAATAAGAGTGTGTCACGCTTTCTAACACTTTTTCTCGCTGCGTTGCGACATCCCAATAGCGTGTCTCGACTTTCAAAGGTTGCCCTAATAAAAATCCTTCGTGCCCTAATGTCGATTCTATCACTTGCCGTTGCGTTACACCTTTCAAATCTTGCGAAGATTGCCCTTGCCCATCATCTAAAATCGTGCGTGTTAGAAACCCTTCTTTGTCATAAACATAAAAACACCGGGAGAGAATTCCACTTGCATAACCGCTTAATTTAGCTGTGCATTGTTTGCTTACCGGATCATATTGATACGTTGTGATCTGTCCATTATCTTCTTCTTCCTTCATCAGCAACGTCGGATCTTTTTCAGCATATGTATATGTTTTACTATAGGTCTCTATCCCATTCTCAATAAGATACCCTTCTTCTGTTAAGAGTAAAGGAACTTGGCATTCTCCGGATAAATGACCTGAAACAGATTCTTTGATCAGCTGACCTTGTGCATTATAAGCAAAATGATAAGCAACCACGGCTTGTCCATTCGCTTCTTCTAATACACGACTAATCAAGCAAGGCGGAGAAGCATTTTTCCAAAAAAGACGCTCACGCCGATATAAAGTAGAGAAAGGATTATTGGCTTCTTTTCGATAATGTTCAACAGTTTGAATCAAACCCTTCTGATTATAACGATAAACACTGGAACGCTCTATAGAATCTTGTACACAAGTTGAACCATTTTCATAGAATAAATGGATCGCTTGCGCAGAAGGCTCCGAAGTGTGAATAGTTTTCACTTTACCAACACGAAAATCTCCTGAAGCGAGATAAAAGGTACGATCTACATGTTGATTCCATCCTTCTTCATAAAAGTCATACGTCGCTTGTGTATCACTGGAAGTTTTTTCTAACTCCCCTGTAAGCAGATTTACGCTATAAATAAAAGGGGTAGGACTGGTAAGAGAAGGAAAATTCTCCGCATATCCCATTGATAAATAAGAGAGAAATAAGGTACAAATTAACAGGAAAATTCTTTTCATATTATTAACGTAATTATGTGATTTATAGTTTGTTATGATAGGATTATAAAGAAGAATAATTTGGATTGCAAAGATAAAAATTTGGAGAATATGATTTTGCCTTTAAATCAAGAAAGAGAAAAATCTCCCCTTTATTGTTTAAAAATCGAGCCTACTATCAATCTTGAACAGGCTTGGCACACTTTAGAGTCATTGGGCGTGGAAGTTCTTTATGGATCGGAAGAAGAGGAATCCCAACAACTTGAAATTGTTGCCAGAATTCCTACGCTAGATGTGTTGAAATCTCTCAATTGGATGCATACTTGTACCCCCTATATTTTGCCTGAGATCGATTGGCAATCTCAGTGGGCATTACACGGTCATGATTATCATGATGGATTTGTACACCTTGATCTCGCTGATTTTGGAGGCACCTCACACACTTTAAAGCTGCTACCGGGACCTGGATTTGGTGATCTTTCACATCCCACAACTCGATTAGTACTTCATTTACTGGTATACTATTTAAAAGATCAAATCATTGTTGACATTGGCTGTGGAAGCGGAATCCTCACTTTAGCTGCATTAGCTTTAGGTGCTTCATATGCTTATGGTATTGATATCGATTCTGCAGCATTAGAGCATACTTACCAAAATGCTTGTTTAAATCACTTAGAACAAAAATGTGTATTCTGCTTCCCTCCGGAATTTACCTGGAAACATTCAACTTCTGCTCTTATCTTGATGAATATGATTCGATCGGAACAAGAAGTCGCTTGGAACTCATTACCAAGCCTACATACACAAAAAAGCTTGTGTTTAACATCTGGAATTCGTGAAGAAGAGCGAGAGATTTATCTCGCTCAAACAGCAGCATGGGGATGGTTTTTAGAAAAAGAAATACAAGAGGAAGGATGGTTAGCTTTTGCGTTTCGCAACTAATTTAACAAAGTAGTACTACTTAATATCATCTAATTCGGGAATAAATGTCTCTATAGGACGATCGTCTGAAGAGAAACGACGAAGGGTTTCTTTAAATTCTTTTAGCAATTGAGTTTCATTCAATTGGTTCAATCCTAAAAGAATCAAACGAAGAGCTGCAATTCCAGGTCTACAAAGAGAAAATTCATCTACAAAGCAATCTAAAACCTCTTTTCTTTGATCTGGTGCAACATCTTGATTAAGATAATTTTTCCATTCTATGATTTTAGGCAAAGCTTTTTTTAATTTTACTTCTCGATAATCTGGAGTAGAAAACATTTCTACAACATGTTGTTGATGCTGTTTTAGAGTTATTTTCGGAGCTTGCTCTTGTAATTCTATTTTTTCTGCAACTGGTTCTGCTGCTTCTTTCTCTTCTACTGCTAGTTCTGCTTCCTCTTTCTCTTCTACTGCTGGTTGTGAAATAAAATCTAAAAATTTGTTTAAAGTATCCTTAACGGCATTTGGCTTAATTCTAACATAAATTTTTTGTATATTTTCAATCGCCGGAGAATCAGCAGGAATTCGAATAAATTCTTGTGTTTGTTTATCTTTAATAATATTACCTATCACATGTTCCGCTACTCCAGATAAAGAATAATCAATACCTGCTAATTTCCCATAACCGAAAAATCGCCAAAACAAATTCCAACAAGTAATATCTGCTTTTTTAATGGTTGTTAATTTTTTTACCTTTTTCCCATCATCAGCAAAATCAACTTTAACACATAAAAGTTCTTTTTGTGGATCTTTCTTAGCTCTCCATTTGTAATCTTTTAAAAATTGCAAATCTTCATTAAAAACAAACAATACATTGTCAGCCAAAATCTTATAACAATCAATTTTTGGCAATATTTTTTCATCTAGCTTAAAATTTTTAATATCAAAAACATCTTTTTTATATGATAAATAATCTAAATCTAACGGCATATATTTACCTTTTTATTAATTTAAATAAATGAAATATGATTTTATCAAAATAAGTGTTTTTGATCAATCAGCAAAAATTGTTTTTTCTTTATGTTGAATAAAATGAAAGAAGAAATTATGCTTCCATTAAAGTAAAAGGCACCCCTTATGTTTGCCCCCATTCACTGCGTACAACAAGCTAGCTACCAAGTTTATCACCAATTAGGATTCATTTCACTTACACAGCTATTAGCTTCTGAACAAGTTCAACGTGTGAAAGGAATCGCTTTAAGCACATTTGAAAAATTTAGCAGCTTCCTCACAAAATTTAAAAGCCCATCAAATGAAATTAATCTTAAGCCCATTGCAATGGTCAGCTGTTTATGTTTAATTGCGATTTTAGTCATTTCTATGTTTAGGCATTATGCTCCCAAAGCGCCTGGTTGATCTAAACTGCGTGTCTTAAAATCCTCTATGATTTATATTTGCAAGGTAATGCGCAAAGCGTTTGTAGCGCAGACTAAAATCTACGTTACAAACGCTTTGCGTGCAGGCAGCATAAATGTATTAGATAATTCCCAATAATTTAAGGATAATGATAACCCCAATGGGGACACCAATAATCCATAATAGGGCCATTCTTCCTAAACCCATAAGATTCTCCTTGTTTATGCGAATTAAAGGAAAATGTCCTTCACTCCTTCCCCTATCTGGGAGCTTTGGAATATAAATGTCTCTACCTTTATTTTATCTTTTTTGGAAATTAATTGTATTAAAAATTTAATTGATAATGTTAACTTAAAAATTTTATGCACTTTCTCTTTTTATTAATTATAATTTTAACGAGCTGTACACCAACTATTTACGAAAACACAACTTATGGAATTGATGATTTTGTATTAGATTCTGAGCAAATTCACCAGGGTAAGCAAGCCATTATACAGCTCGAAACAGAGAATCAAGAAAATTGTTTAGCTGATGCTTTTGCGCCCTATGAAGATGTTCTCATAGAGGGAGATGTTTTGACAGTCGCCTTTTATTATCCTCAACGTCCTGAGCTTGTGGAAGCCTTACTTCTCTTAAATCATCGAACAGGTTTTCGCGTCTGCGAGGGAAATATTTGCTTACCTTATGTGACAACTCCTGTAGAAGTCGATGGATTAACTCTTACGCAAGCACGAGAAAAAATTCGAACTGTTTATCATGACATTTTTCCGGAGGCCCAGGTTTTTGTCCATTTTAGAAAACGCCGTGAACGGTGGGTGCAAGTAGTGGGAGCGTTAAGAAGCCCTGCCATTGCAGTGGATGGGAAGATGCGCTTATCTCAAGTACTTGCGAAAGCCGGAGTGCCTCCCTATGTGAATTTATTTAAAAGCTACGTGATGCGCAATGAACAGCAACTGCCTTTAGATCTCTATAAACTGCTTCATGAAGGAGATGAAAGTCAAAATATTGTCATGCGCGGCGGCGATCAAATCTTTCTAGCTGCTACAAACGATGCAACCGTAATGGTCACCGGGGAAGTATTAAGGCCACAGGCTATTCCCGTTCCTTATGGATTTATTTCTCTGCGCGAAGCACTTGTCATCGCAAGAGAAATTCCTTTAACAGCTGATAAAAACTGTTTAACGGTTATTCGAGGAGGATTCACGCGCCCTAAAGTGTATCAATTATCTTGGAACGAAATGCGGCATCTACCTAATGAATCGTTATTATTGATTCCAGGAGATGTCGTTTGTGTTGCAGACAAACCCATCTCGCAATGGAATCGCTTTATCACGCAACTGTTGCCGGGTCCTCTTGGATTACAAATGATTCAGGTACAAGTGCAAATCCAAGAAGAATCCAAAGAGTCATCAACATCATCGAACGATTAATTAAATTTACTGCTCTAACCATTCTAAAATCATGTTTAAGCGTTCTTGTATATTGCTTAAACAATGATTTCCGCCTTCTATTTCCCAATACGTCACTTGATTGCCATGTTCTTGTAGACGGCTTACCATGTGACGCCCTTCTTCTAAATCTACGCGATTATCGTCTGTTCCTTGAATGATCAAAATAGGCAAATCCAATTGAATTTTATCTGCAGTTAATAAAGGATCGCGTCGAGCAATCCATTCTTCTTGATTGTCTTCATTTAATCCAAAATCTTTGATAAACATCTTTTTCATATCAGAACGATTCGCAATGCACTCGTGCATATCTAACAAACCGGACAAGGAAACGACTTTGGTAAAACGTGTTTGCAGCTCAGGAAAACGTGATAATGCTAAGAACATCTGCATCCCTCCACGACTTCCTCCTAATAAGTACATCTTATCATTTTGAAATGTCATATTAAGTTTATCTTCTAATTGAGGAATGAAATCGATTAAATTTTTAACATCGTTGACATCTTGCCCTCCAAATTCGTCTTCTCCTTCACTAATGCCTCCACGATATTGGGTAGCAAGGACTGTATACTGCTGAGGACATGTGAGAGACATCCCTGGATTGGTAAGACCAAATGTACGATTGCCTCCACGCAGAAACACTAAAAGTGGTTGATTTTGTGCTTGCGGAATTAAACTAATAAAACCTTTGATTTTCAACCCATCGCTCGGATAAGTAAAGACGAAGATTCTTCTTCCAAAAGCTTGAATATGTTCTTTCTCTTTTTCACCTACATGTTCGCTATTGAGGAGCTGATCTGTGATTTCTAATATATCGACGCCTTCTGGAAGCTCATAAAATTTTGCATACTCTTGACTCAACTTTTTAATGCGTAACGATTCTTCTTCGCGCTGTTCATGATCTGCTAAAGGAGAATCTTTCGCCATAAGGGGTAGTCCATAAAAAGAAAACAAACTGAATAGAAACAAATAACAAATAAAGTACATCATAGACCTCTATAATAAATCAAATAATTAAATATCATATTTTTATTATTGAATTTAGTCAATGCTTTATTAAAAGTAATTAGTTGATAAATAAAAGGACAAACGACCATAACGACAGAAACGACCTTAACGACTAACGACAATGATATTTTAGTCCTTGTGGTCGTTAGTCGTTAAGGTCGTTTGTCCTTAATATCAAAAAAGGAATTTATTTTATGCGCGCGATGGTATTTCAACAACCCCACAAGCCGTTACAGGCGATGGATGTGCCTATTCCACAGCCACAATCCAAACAGGTGCTCATTCGAGTAGAGGCTTGTGGCGTTTGTCGCACAGATTTACACATTTATGAAGGTGAACTCACTCATCCAAAGCTTCCATTGATCCTTGGACATCAAATTGTGGGCACTATTGTTCAGCAAGGTAGTGATTGCCATCATTTTCCCAATGGACAACGCGTAGGCGTGCCTTGGTTAGGAAAAAGTTGTGGACATTGTGAATACTGCCAAACAAACCAAGAAAATCTCTGTGATGATGCATCCTACACAGGCTACCAATTGAATGGAGGATTTGCTGAATACTGTGTAGCTGATGAAGATTATCTTTTTCCCATTCCAGAAGCGTATTCCCCTGTTCATGCTGCTCCTTTTCTATGTGCAGGGCTCATTGGTTATCGCACTTTGCGGTTAGCCGGAAAAGGACAACGTTTAGGATTTTATGGCTTTGGTGCCGCTGCGCACATTCTCATTCAAATTGCGCGTCATCAAGAGCGCGAAGTATGGGCCTTTACACGACCTGGGGATCATCAAGCACAAGATTTTGCAAGACAGCTGGGAGCAGTGTGGGCAGGAGATAGCCATCAACAGCCAGAAAAGCTTTTAGATGCTGCTTTAATCTTTGCACCGACCGGAGAACTTATTCCGCTAGCTTTACAGGCAGTGAAAAAAGGAGGATCTGTCATCTGTGCAGGCATTCACATGTCAGATATCCCTTCTTTTCCTTACTCCTATCTATATGGAGAGCGCATCTTGCGTTCAGTGACGAATTTAACGCGCGAAGATGGACAAGAATTCTTTGCTTTGCTTCAACGTATGCAAATTGAAACGGTTGTGAATGTTTATCCTTTAGAACAAGCTAATGAAGCCTTAATAGACTTAAAACACGGCAAATTATCAGGATCGGCCGTGTTAAAAATTTAAGATTTACAAGAAGATTTTCCACAGCCGCAAGATCCACCGGAAGAAGGTTTATCCGGCGATGAAGAAGACTTAGAACCATAATCCGTGCCATAAAAGCCAGAACCTTGAAATTGCAATCCGGCTCCTGCACCCATTTTTCTTTTAAAAGTGGCTTGTTGGCATTGTGGACATTGTGTCAGAGGTGCATCTGTCATCTTTTGAAGAATTTCTTCTTTGTGACCGCATTGTGTGCACACATAATCATAATTTGGCATGATTCATTTCCTTATATATTCGTTCGTTATCTCTGTGTCTCTCTGTGCTCTCTGTGGTAAAAATAATACCATAGAGAGCACGAGAGACACAGAGAAAATACAAAAGGTGTATGGCTTACATGCCCATTCCCATGCCGCCCATACCACCCATGCCCATTCCTCCCATGCCACCCATTCCTCCCATGCCATCCATCGCTGGAACTTGCTTAGACTTAGGTTGAGGTTTGTCTGTAATCATGGCTGCTGTGGTCAGAAGCAATCCTGAAATGGAAGCAGCATTAATCAATGCGCTCTTTGTTACCAACACAGGATCAATCACACCTGCTTGCAACAAATCTTTAAATTCATCTGTTAAGCCATCGTAGCCGTAAGCTCCTGTTGCCTCATAGATTTTCTCTGCAATCAAGTTTCCTTGCTTACCGCAGTTGTTGGCAATCGCTGTCGCAGGTGCAAAAGCAGCTTGTTGAATGATCGAAACACCAATTGCTTCATCTCCTTTCAGCTTCAAACGCTCTAAATTTTTCACTGCACGCAGTAAAGCTACGCCGCCACCAGGCACAATTCCTTGCGCAACAGCTGCACGTGTCGCATGCAAAGCATCTTCTACGCGTGCTTTCTTTTCTTTTAGTTCTGTTTCTGTTGCAGCTCCCACGTTGACAACCGCGACTCCACCTACAAGCTTGGCTAGGCGTTCTTCGAGCTTTTCACGATCATATTTGGAAGTTGAAGGATGATTAATTTCCCCTTTAATTTGTGCGATACGCTCTTTCACTTCTGCCGGATGACCTGCACCATCAATAATGGTTGTCTCTTCCTTAGAAATTTTGATTGTTTTTGCTCTTCCCAAATCTTCCAATTCAGTTTCATCTAATTTCAATCCCACTTCTTCTGAAATAACTTTTCCACCTGTTAACACCGCAATATCTTGCAACATAGCCTTGCGACGATCGCCAAAACCAGGCGCTTTCACAGCGCATACAGACATGCCAGCTTTAATTTTATTCACAACTAGTGTTGCCAATGCTTCGCCATCGACATCTTCTGCGATAATCAACAAAGGACGCGCTCCGCGTGCCATCACTTTTTCCAAAAGCGGCACAATATCTTTCGCTGTCGAGAGTTTCTTATCTGTAATGAGAATTAACGCATTCGCTAACTCCACTGTCATGTTCTCGGGATTCGTAATAAAATAAGGGGACGCATAGCCTTTATCGAATTGCATGCCTTCAACATAATCTACATGCGTTTCAATGCCTTTCGCTTCCGCTACGCTAATAATGCCATCTTTTCCCACACGCTCCATCGCTTCGCCAATGATGCGTCCAATTTCCACATCATTATTCGCTGAAATCGTGGCAATCTGCTGCACTTCTTGCGCAGTATTAATCGGAGTAGCTAGTTGATCTAAAGCTTGTACCATCACATCCACTGCTTGATCAATTCCACGTTTCAGGCTCATCGGATTAGCTCCTGCCGTCACGTTTTTCATCCCTGCTGAATAAATAGCTTCAGCCAAGACAATCGCTGTCGTTGTGCCATCTCCCGCCGCATCTGAAGTTTTCGCAGCCACTTGATTCACAAGCTGAGCACCCATATTTTCAAACTTATCTTTTAATGCCACTTCTTTCGCGACAGTGACACCATCTTTTGTCGATAAGGGAGAGCCAAATCCTTTGTTGATCACTACATTGCGTCCTTTAGGACCCAACGTCACTTTCACCGCTTTGGCAAGTGTTCTAACTCCCTTTAAAATCGACTTTAAAGCCTCTTCACTAAATTGTAATATTTTAGCCATGGTCAATTTCCTTACGTCTCAAAGGTTTAGGTTAGAACACCGAGAATATCGTCTTCAGATAAAATTAAATACTCTTCTTCCTCTTCTTTCACTTCTGTTCCCGCATACGCACCAAATAAAATGCGATCGCCTACTTTCACCGCGATAGGCTCCAGTTGTCCACCTTCATTCAGTTTGCCAGGACCCGCCGCAATGATTTGACCTTCACGTGGTTTTTCCTGCGCCGAATCGGGCAGTAAAATGCCCCCTTTAGAAGTTTGTGCCTTTGAACGTTGAACCAATACTCGGTTCCCAAGAGGTTTAATCTTAGCCATCATCGTTCTCCTATTTTGAGATTCATTTTAAATAACTTTCATTGAAAATTGTAGAAATGACGACGATTTATGTCAAGGAAAGGAATTAGTTTTTAGCAAATCAAATCCTAGAGTGCCAAATTTAAGAATAAGCAGGATTCAAATACGTTTGCCGCTTGATTAAATACTCAGTTCGTTCTTTTTGATGCAAAGCGCGTAATTTCCACGTGATATATTTCTCTTCTTTCAGAATGCGATACACCTCTGCAGTCCCATTGACTTTATTAAACATTTGTTGCCGTTGATTGGAGGCATTAAGTGCTTTTTGAAAAGCATCCGGATAGAGGCTTTTTAACATGCCAATCAATAAATATTGCGTCGTCACGGGTAAATACACATGCGCATCGGTGATGACAATCAACACGCCATGGCATGTTTGACCGGCAAAACGTCCGAAAAAAGGGCGGTAATGAAACGGATGGAAATAAACACCGGGGAATTGCTGCCCATTCAGCTGTTGAGCCAACTGTTCGGCATCAATCCAAGGTGCTCCCATGACTTTAAAGGGTAAGGTATAACCAATCCCAATGTTAACGAGTTGCAGTTCACCTAAAAGGCCTGTCGTCGGGTAATAAAAAGCGGTTTGTGCTTCGGGCACATGGGGACTTGTGGGAATCCATGTTAAACGCGTGTCAGCAAAGGTCATGTGCCGTTTCCACCCTTTCATAGGAATGACTGTTAATTGACAACCGACACGATATTCGCTATTAAAATAGTGCGCTAATTCTCCGATTGTTAATCCATGGCAATAAGGCACATTCACATAACCGACGAAAGAACGCCATTTCTCTTCTAAAAGGGGACCATCCACAATCAATCCACTTAAAGGATTCGGACGATCCAGCACGAGAACGGGAATGCGTGCTTTAGCAGCTTCTTCCATGACATAAAAAAGTGTGGTACTATAGGTGTAGGAGCGAGATCCTAAATCTTGAATATCATAAATGAGCAAATTTAATCCTTTGAGCATGGCAGCTGTGGGACGACGCGTTTCACCATGTAAACTGTAAATGGGAATGCCATCCACATCTTGCATATCCTTCACGGTTTCATCAGCATATTGCAGTCCCATCAGACCATGTTCCGGAGCAAATAAAGCTTTAAGTTGATAGTGATAGATTTTGGCGTTCTTTTTTAACAAATCAATCGTGGAATACCCTTGAGAATCAATAGCCGTATGATTCGTAATTAATCCAATTTTTTTGCCATTTAAAATCGATTGATAAGCGGGTGAAAATAATTGTTCCACACCTACTTCAACGGCACTTTCACAAAAGAAAGGAGACAAAACAAGAAATATTATCCAGTAAAATTTACACAAACGATCCTCACCACGGTAATACACGCTAGCGTTTGAAGTGCGAAGATCCTCCCATCCTATTACCCATAAGTCTTTTGCCATTTGTGCGGTAGCACTATAACTGCATTAGCCCAGACCGAGCGTGTTTAGCGCTCGTTCTGGGTAAACGATACCCTTCATGTGCACTGCGGTTAGCGTGCAACTATTCAGCGTTTATGTAGCACTGCTAACCGCAGTGCAATGCGTTTTGCGTTAAATCCCAGAACGAGCGCTAGACGCGCTCGGTCTGGGCTAATGCAGTTATAGTGCTACCGCACAAATGGCAAAAGACTTATGGGTAATAGGATGGGAGGACCTTCGCACTCCAAACGCTAGCGCGTATTACCCATGTTTAAAAGTTATACACGATCTCAAACTCGGGTTCTTACTATGCAAATCTAGAAAATTTTTGCAAATAGAGAAAATGAAGAACAAGGACCAAAGATTGCTTTGGTCCTTTAAATTCTAGCGATGACTATGAACGGCTGAACAAGAATCTGCACAACGACGACAAGCTTCAGCACATTCTTGACAATGTTGCGCTTGCATATTGCCACACTCACTCGCACAATGTCTACAAGCATGCGCACATAAGTCGCTGACTTGTTGACAATACTCAGAATCGCAACTTTTTAATTTAATTGTTAAATCACAAATGTCCGAACAATCATGACATAACATAGCTGTGCGCTTATTTCCTTCTTCTACACATTTTCTCGCACAAGCACGACAAATACTCATACATTCCATCAAAGCATGCATCTCTTTTGTATCTGCTTGAGGAAACTGAGAAGTCGTGTTAGGATTACGTGGATAGGCCATCATACACCTCCTGTTAAAAGTTAAAACAAGGGACGAGCATGACAAACAAAAAGAAAAGGAAAACCATCAACCAAACGGTCTAGAAATTTTCAACAGCAGGGGTGCTTCAAATTTCAGATGCTCCTATTTGCACATTACAAAATCTATCCAATATAAGCAATTATTTTTAAGAATGCTTCAATTTATTATTGCAATTAAATAATTATTATATTAACTTTTTTATTATTTAATGAAGTCAATAAATTAATAGGATTATATGTTTCAAGCAATTAAAGATGGATTTCAAAATTATTATAATCAAATTCCTAATGAAACTTTGTCAGCTATTGGAAGAAGTGCGGTTTATTCTTTTACTTATTCCTTTTTCCTAGGGCGACACGTAAATCCTCTCAATCTAACTACTCCTCTTGTTTCTGCAGGATATGCTGCTTTAGCTTCTACTATTCATGCTGTCACAACGCCTATCTTTAACTATATGTTTGGAAATCAAGATGTCTATTTTATTCAAGAATTCGCTAAGCTTTGTATTAGTATTAGCTTAAGCCTTTCTTTGGTTTCTTATGCGACGACAAAACAAATAAACATCACAGCTTTAAAACAGTTTCAAGGGTTAAATTTCACAGCGCTCGCTGCTTATTTTGATCTTATCCCTAGAATGATTAATTGCGTAGGACAACAAATTCAAGCCCCTCCTATGATAGCTGTTGCTCAATACATAAGAGATGCACTGAAAGCAGTTGGATTAGATCCGCAAGCCGGCGTCAATGCTGTTTACTTATTGCGTATTTAAAAGTATTCTCTTTCTTGAGTACACTTGTCTAGAAGCTTTTCGTCTGTTATAAAAGAGCGGATTTCACTAAGGGCGTGTCTTAAAAATGATCGCGCCCTAGGATGCTAGCATTTTTAAGACACGCCCGAGGTTAAGCTCTTATGGAAGAATCTGTTCTTATTCAAAAAGCACGCGCACAACTCGAAGCCATCAAAGGCAAAACACTCACTTTAGTGGAAAGAAAAGACCAAGCGATTGCTCTAGCGGCTCTCTTGTTAGAAGAGGCCCGTCGCATTCAAACACCTGCTGAAAAACGTCAACAAGCTGAATTAGCAGGCATGATGCATGATCCCATCGGTAAAATCTTTACCACTCTTGTGACCGATCAATGTTTTCGTAGTCGCCGCTCGCAACGCATTGCCGATCAACTCACTTATGTGATTAATACCTTAGGGATTCCTTCTTATTTATCTCGTACACGCCGTTTTGCTCTTCGCACCTTTGCCGCCATGAGTAAAGTACTTGCCCCCCTTATGGTTCCTGCTACCGTATACATGATTCATCAAGACACGCGTCATGTGATTCTTCCTGGAGAAAAAAAAGCGCTAGCTGCTCATATTCATCAGCGCCGACAAGAAGGCATACGCGTCAACCTGAATCATTTAGGCGAAGCCATTTTAGGAGAAGCAGAAGCCCAAAGGCGCTTACAAATTTACCTAGATGATCTTGCAAAACCGGAAGTAGAATGTATTTCTGTAAAAATCTCTACTATTTATAGCCAAATCAACCTCTTAGCATGGGAAGATACTCTCCACATTCTAGCTGAACGTTTACGACAGCTATACCGCGCGGCCATCCAGCATCCTTATAAAAAAGCAGATGGCACACAGGCAGCAAAATTTGTCAATTTAGATATGGAAGAATACCGCGATCTCAATTTGACGGTGGCCCTTTTTCGCAAGGTCTTAGATGAACCTGAATTTTATGCTTATCAAGCGGGCCTTGTACTGCAAAGCTATCTCCCCGACGCTTTTTTAATTCAGCAGGAACTTACCATCTGGGCCATGCAACGCTTAGCGCAAGGAGGAGCCCCCATTAAGTTGCGTCTTGTTAAAGGAGCTAATCTAGCCATGGAGCAAGTAGAAGCATCTTTACGCCTTTGGCCGCAAGCCCCCTATTTGACTAAAGTCGAAACAGATGCCAATTTTAAACGCATGGTCAGCTATGGGTGCCAAAAAGCACATGCCCATGCTGCTCATATAGGTGTGGGAAGCCATAATTTATTTGATATTGCTTATGCATTGTTGTTACGTGCAGAAAATGGGGTTGAACAAGAAGTCGGATTCGAAATGCTAGAAGGTATGGCAGACCATATGCGTCGTGTCGTACAAAAGCTTTCAGGCGATATGTTACTCTATTGCCCTGCTGCTACACGCGACGAATTTCAAAATGCCGTGGCTTATCTCATGCGACGTTTAGATGAGAATACAGCACCGGATAATTTTTTGCGGCATGCCTTCGATCTTAAACCTAACACTCCTCAATGGGATCAACAAGTG
Organism: Parachlamydiaceae bacterium; assembly: GCA_030147755.1. Classification (GTDB taxonomy): domain Bacteria; phylum Chlamydiota; class Chlamydiia; order Chlamydiales; family Parachlamydiaceae; genus JASBUW01. Next base: position 6,804 of record JASBUW010000112.1, on the reverse strand, counting down.
CAACTCTTCACAGACACTTGTTTATTGCATCAGCAGGCTTCTTACTTTCCTCGCCGCACACAAAATCGCATGAAAACCCCTTTTATTTGCTACAAGAGCCATTTTAGCAACGAACCTGACACAGATTGGTCGCTTCCACAAAATCGCAGATGGGCAGAGCATATTTTACAAGAATGGAAAAAAAAGGTGCATGATCCCCTTCCACTTGTCATCAATGGACAAAGCATTCCTCCTCAAGGTAAAATAGGAATAGGAGAAGATCCTTCTTATCCCAGTCATCCTCTTTATCATTATGCCTTGGCCACAGAAACTCAAGTGGATCTGGCTTTAGAAACAGCTAAAAAAGCTGAATCTGTGTGGTCTCACACTTCTGTTGAGGAACGCATGCAATTATTATCTAAGATTGCACAGGAGTTACGTTTTCATCGCCAAGATCTGATAGGAGCCATGATTGCTGATACAGCAAAAACAATGATGGAAGCAGATAGTGAAGTTTCGGAAGCCATTGATTTTGCCGAGTACTATCGTTTTAATTTACAAGAATGGCATCACTTACCCGATATTCAATGGAAAGCCAAAGGAACTATTTTAGTGGCACCCCCTTGGAATTTTCCTTGCTCGATTCCGGCCGGAGGTATTTTAGCTGCTTTAGCCACGGGCAACTGTGTCATTTTCAAACCGGCACCGGAAGCAATTTTAGTTGGATGGCAACTCGCGCAACTATTTTGGAAAGCGGGCATTAGTCAACAAATCTTGCAATTTATCACCTGTGAAGATGATCCTGTAGGCAATTATTTAATCCAAGATCCCCGTCTTGCAGGCGTTGTGTTAACAGGCGCAACAGCCACCGCTAAGCATTTTTTGCGTCTGCGTCCCGATTTAGATCTAATGGCTGAAACGGGTGGAAAAAACACGATGGTCATTACCGCTTTAGCAGATCGTGATTTAGCAATCAAAGATTTACTTCAGTCTGCTTTTGGGCATGCAGGTCAAAAATGTAGTGCCTGTAGTTTAGCCATTTTAGAAGCGGAAGTATATGACGATCCGCACTTTCGCCAACAATTACACGATGCTGCTGCGAGTTTGGCTGTGGGAACTCCCTGGAACCTCAAAACGAAAGTGAATCCCTTAATTCATCGCCCTAATCCTAATTTACTTAAAGGCTTAACTGAATTAAAAGCAGGCGAATCTTGGCTGCTTCAACCTAAACAAAATCCCAATAATCCCCATTTATGGAGTCCTGGCATTAAGTTAGGTGTCAAGCCTTCCCATTTCACTTTTCAACATGAATTATTTGGACCTGTTTTAGGACTTGTCCGCGCTGAAAATGTCGAACATGCCTTCTCACTCATGAATCAAACGGCTTATGGATTAACAGCCGGTTTGCATTCCTTAGATGAACGCGAACAAAAAGCATGGCTCAAACGCATTGAAGCAGGAAATTGCTATATCAATCGCACGATGACGGGTGCCATCGTAGAACGTCAGCCATTTGGAGGCTGCAAAGAAAGTAGTTTTGGGAAAGGAGCTAAAGCGGGCGGACCTAATTATCTTATCCAACTGATGCAAGCTGAGCAAATTCATTTACCCACTGAACAATCTTCTCTCAATCCAAAGGTTCAAACACTTTCACTAGCTGTTGAACATCATCCTGCTTTTGTTTCTGATTTAGACACATGGAAAGCAAGCGTAGGGAATTATGCTTTTTATTGGGATGAATATTTTTCTCATTGGCATGATCCGAGCTTAGTGCTAGGACAAGACAACTTTCAATGTTATGTTCCGCACACTCTCCTTGTCATTCGAGGACAAAAAGGAGATTCCACTTTAGATCTATTACGCCTAATAGCCGCCGCTTTAACGTGTGGAACGCGTTTAGAGATCAGCGTAGAAGAACCCCTGATAGCCGAACAACTTCAATCATTAGGAGTTTCTGCTTTTTATCCTGTGCAACAAGAAAATCACGCAGATCTTGCGCAGAGAATTGAAAAAGATAAAATTAACCGTATACGCATGCTACAAAAGCCTCCTCATGATGTACGGCAAGCATTAGCTCAAACCGCTTGCTGTTTGCATGTCGCACCTGTTATGGCCAACGGTCGTTTAGAATTGTTACATTTTCTGCGCGAAGTCAGCATTAGCCATGACTATCATCGCTATGGCAATTTAGGAGCGCGCGAAAGAGAAGTCCGCCACCCTTCAAAAGAGAACACAGAAAAAATTTCAACTTGCGAGGATTGTCATTGTCATGAATCAACTTAGTTCTCTTAATCCCCAACAACAAGAAGCCGTCAAAAGTTTGGAGGGATCTGTCCTTGTGCTAGCCGGAGCCGGTTCAGGAAAAACACGCGTCGTGACTACACGCATTGTACATTTAATTGAAAATGGCATTCCTCCTTCACGTATTTTAGGAGTCACCTTTACCAATAAAGCCGCTGGTGAAATGCGTGAGCGCGTGCATCAAATGACACAATATCAAGTCTTGATTTGTACCTTTCATAGCTTAGGCGCACGTATTTTACGTGAATCGATTTATGCATTGGGATATCAACGCGATTTTACAATTTATGATGAAGATGATGTCGAAAAATTGCTTAAAGTATGCTTAGTCGAACTCAATTTAAAAGATAAGAAAATGGATGCTAAACCTTTTCGTCATCTCATTTCACACGCTAAAAACGCTTTACAAAATCCGGATAACCTCTCACTAGAAGACTTAACCACAGACATTGAGCAAGCTTTTCCCAAAGTCTATGCCCTTTATCAACGCAAACTGCAAGAATATCAAGCCGTCGATTTTGATGATCTACTCTTTTTAACCGTAAAACTATTTCGCGAACATCCCGGGTTACTGGCTCGTTATCAAGAACGCTGGGCATTTGTCCTCATTGATGAATACCAAGATACAAATGCTGCACAATATACACTGGCACGTTTGCTAGTCGCTAAACACCAAAATTTATTTGTGGTAGGTGATCCCGATCAATCCATCTATTCCTGGCGTGGAGCCAATATTCAAAACATCTTGAATTTTGAGCGGGATTATCCAGGTGCAAAAGTGATTCGCTTAGAACAAAATTATCGCAGTCACACAAACATTTTGCATATTGCCAATGCCTTGATTAGCCATAATCAAGGACGTTATGAAAAAGAACTCTGGAGCCAATTAGGAGAAGGTGAGAAAGCCAAACTATTTATTGGCGAAGATGAAAGAGACGAAGCCAATTTCGTAGCTTCTCAAATTGAATATCATCAATCTCAAAAGCTCGCTTTACGTGACATGGTGATTTTCTATCGCACCAATGCGCAATCACGTGCTTTTGAAGATTACTTAATCTCACGTGGTATTCCCTACGTAATTGTGGGTGGTATTTCGTTCTATCAACGACGGGAGATTAAAGACATTCTCGCTTTTTTACGCCTTTCGCAATCAGGAGCCGATTATATTTCTTTTGCGCGCACTATCAATTTACCCAAACGAGGATTAGGCGATACGACAGTTGAAAAAATGCGCCATAATGCTTCGCAAGAGGGATTAACCATTTTAGACTATTGTGAAGCTTTACTAGAAGAAAGACCTCTCAATACCATTTTAAGATTGACAGCCAAACAAAGGGAAGGACTCATAGAATATATGCAAATTATTCATGAGTTACGTCATCTAAGCCAACAAGGCTCTTTGCGCGATTTAGTCTTAGCTGCGATTGAGCGCACACGCTACATGGAGTTTTTAAAAGAAGATAAAGAAACTTATGCGGATCGCCGTGAAAACCTGGATGAACTCATTTCTAAAGCAGTGGAGTGGGAAATTTCTGCGCCAAATCCTTCGTTAGAAGCTTTTTTAGAAGAATTATCTTTAAAATCCAGTTTAGATGAAGCCGATCAAGCGCAAGATCGTCTTAGCCTCATGACCATTCATAATGGCAAAGGACTAGAGTTTAAGGTCACTTTTTTAGTGGGACTCGAAGAAGATCTTTTTCCTCATGTGAACTCCAAAAATAGCCAAGAAGAAATAGAAGAAGAGCGTCGTCTTTGCTATGTAGGCATTACGCGCGCAAAAGAATTCTTATATCTAAGTCATTGCCACAGTCGCTATCTGTGGGGCAATTTACGTTTTCAAAGACCTAGTCGTTTCCTGAAAGAAATGCCAAGAGAATATATCGAAAAAGTGCGTGGACATTCCGCTTTCAAGTCTGCTTCGCTCAACAATACATATAGAGAACAGGTACCTTATATTGAAAAGCCGCTTCCTCAACACACAGAAACTTTTGTACCCGGCGATTACATTTCTCATAAAGACTTTGGTGTAGGTGAAGTGAAAGAAAGCTATGAAGGCTCAATGGGATTGACTTATAAAATCTTATTTGAGAAAGATAAAAGCTTAAAAACACTTGTAGCTAAATATGCTGTCCTTAGCCGTATGAGATAAAGAAGTCAATTTAATTTGGATTTTATGAGCATGACTATTTCCTCTTTTTACAATCAAATTGTGCATGATAAAGCTTCTCATTTACCACCTACTTTTTTTCAAGTGTTAAAAGATCAATGGATCAAAATTGGATTAGTCGCGATTGCTGCTCTGAGTTGTTTAGTTGTTTACCTCTTCAGACAACAGCTCTTCTTTCATGCTAAACTTTTAGCTAATCAACCACAAATACCTGCACAACCAATTCTGATACCTACTAAAGAGGTGGAGCAACCTTCTAAAAATGTGAAAGCTTTAACTCAACAATTTGAATCTATTGTGATTCCCAAACAAGATACCAAACCATCATTAATTTCAAAACAACCCACCATACCTATCCAAGTATTACAAAAACAATTTGAACCTTCTGCCATTCCAAAGGCAAAATCTGATGCTAAACAAATACCAATGCCGGAATCCACTCCTCCATTAGTTCCTGTTTTAAAACAACCCTTTAAACCTCTCCTCATTCCAGAAATAAAAGTTGATGCTCAACCAATACCAGAATCAGCCCCTCAAGTAGTGCCTGTTTTAGAACAACAGTTTGAGCCTTCCCTCATTGTAGAAACAAAAGCTGAACCCACTCAAAATATTTCGGAAAAGCCAAAAGAAACTATTACTCGTCCACCTATGCTTACAATCACTATTCCACCAGGTAAAGCTAAAGCTTTGGAAGAATATAAAAGAAATCCTCAACAATGTAAGAGAATAAGCAGAACACTGAGTTTGAGAGATATTAAATCTATCAATTCTCCACTTAGAAATAGCCAGGATGTCACCTCTGTTGTCGGTTTAATGCAGTATTTGAGTGAATCAAATGACATTGATTTGCACCATGAAAAATGCATACAAGTGACCACAGATGTATTAAGCGAATGTGATAAAAATACCCATGAAGAACTAGTTAAATGGTTGATTGATCAAAAGACTTTTAATGCACAGTTATTAGCAAAATGCTTATCTGTTTTTCTCGAGAAACAAGAAAAACAAATACCCATTAATTTATATGCATTGGAACTACTGATCAAAAGCTATCAAAATTCTTCTTCCATGTCTGCTGATATCTCTTCTAATGATCCCTTAATGATTTCTGCAATGGCTATTTTGATTGAACATAATCCCAATGAAAATCGCATCATCGCATTAGCAGATTGGTTTATGCAGCAACCAAAATATGACACGGAGACATTTCAGAGATGGCTAAATATTTTTAAGCAAAAACAATCTACTCACTTCAAAGCAGCCAATCTTTACTATCCTTTACTGAACAAAATGTTGGCGCATTATAAAGAAAAATGGGGAAAAGAGCCTCCTTTAGATGTTATTGAAATTGAAAAAACACAGCCTCAAAAACTAGATGCTGCACCTACCAAAGCCCCTGCAAAGAAAATTGACCTTAGACAAAATATTTTGAAAAAACAAAATGAAGCTGAGAATGCCAATCAACCAAGCCAGAATTATCTTACTATACCTCCTGGAAAAGCCAAAGCTTTAGAAGAATATAAAAGAAATCCTCAACAATGTAAGAGAATGAGCAGAACACTAAGCTTGAGAGATATTAAATCTATCACCTCTCCATTTAATAGTCAGGATGTCACTTCTGTTGTCGGTTTAATGCATTATTTTAGCGATTTAACTGAAATTGATTTACGCCATGAAAAATGCATGCAAATTGCTGAAGATGTTCTAAAAGAGTGCGACAAAAATACCAATGGACAATTAGTCGGATGGTTGATTCAACAAGACACCTTTAATCCACAACTATTAGTAAAATGCCTCTCCGCTTTCCTTGAGAAAGAGGAAAAGCAGGCACCTATTGATTTATATGCAGTTGAACAACTTCTTAAAACCTATCAAGACAAAGAGTGGAACCAAAAACCTACTCCTTCTAATGATCCTGTTATGACTTCTGCAATGGCAATCTTAATTAAGCAAAATCCCAATGAAAATAGAATCATTGCCTTAGCTGAATGGTTTACCAACCAACCTGAGTATGATTTAGCAACATTTAGTAAATGGTTGCGTATTTTCAGACAAAAAGAAAGAGATCATGCCACAAGAGCAGGCCTTTATTATCCTCTTCTAAATAAAATGTTGGTCCATTTTAAAGAGAAATGGGGACAAGAAGATAAGTTAAATTTAGATCCTGATATTGCTTCTTATTTACAAGTCAAAAATATTTATTTGTGATTCTTAAATCGTCTCTAATACCATTTCCAGAAAATAACGTCATATTTGAGCTGCGTGAAAGCTCTCGCGATTCAACGATCGCAAATGGGTCAATATCAATGCGATATGGACCCATTTGCGATCGTTGAATCCCGAGGCTTTGACGCGCT
>JASBUW010000110.1 GCA_030147755.1 Parachlamydiaceae bacterium | reverse complement strand
GATTTTTGAAGTTGTTTGTGTATAGATTCACTTTATCATTACTTATAATTGTGCTCTTACTATCAATAAAATTATTTTTCTCAATTTTTGATCAGTCAATTTCTTGATTTTTGCTGAATATAAATCGCTGATTTTATACTTTAATATCTCAAAATTAGATTAACAAATTAGAGCGAATCATCAAAAGAGGAGTTTTTAAAATGCGAAATAATAGAATTCAATGGCTTATCCTTGCTTGTTATTTCTTCTTTTTTCCTTTGAATGCTCATCCAAAAGACCCAATCAAAACAAAAAATCAAGCTTTTGTTTCAGTTAATTTTTTACTTTTCGGCGGTTCACCTGATGCAGTCAATATAGAACGACTTAAACAACTCAGTGAATTGAAAATAAACAACGATGTTTCAGCCATCAATTCGATATTCATTCCTATTTATGATCACGATATAGGCCAATATGAGGAGATAAAAAAAATACTCGATCAATTTTCTTTTAATGTCTTCACGACAACTCCTATGTCAGCGGATAAAGACATTACCTCGTTAGATGATCACATTGGCGCCGCAGGAGTACAATTTTTAAAAGAGCGAGTATTGATCACCAAAAAGCTTGGAGGCAAAGTCCTGACAGGAGCTCTTTTATTTCCTGAATTAAAAGGTCTCGTTCATTCACCACAAAGCTCTATATGGCCTCTTGATAGCTCAGGAAACCGAATTGAGCCTCCTGCTCTAACTGTATTAGTCAACAAAAGATTACGCACAGCCGTTTCTAGAATGCAAGAAGTGGTGGATTTCGCTGCTACGCATGGAATCATCGTGGCGAATGAATACATCAATCACTGGGAAATCTGTGGTGGCAATACTATCGCTTCCGCTATCGCCTTTGCTTTAGAAGTCAATCGGCCAAACTTTGGAATTTTAACTGATATCTCTCATGAAGTTCTTCAAGGAAAAGGGCCTTACATATATGCAGGCGAGCTGCAATTAGCGAAAAATGCGGGTCTACCCATCTACTTACAAATTTCTGAACCAGGCAGAGGTGATATCGTGAATTCTTGGCTTCCCTTTGATCAATTTTTTGGTATTATTCAGGCACTAGACCTTGTCGACCAAGATCATCCCCTCGACATAGAAATATTTGATGCAATTGGCCTTAATCCTTCTTTAATGCACTTAACTCGCGACCCCTTTCCTGATGCTATGCAAGTACTCATCGACGGTATACGATATACACATCAACGCTACGAACAAGTTCCTGACAATTATAAATACATACCTCCTGGAGCCTTGTCAGCTGCCAAAGATCTTATTGACAAAGAAAGGAATGAAGTTTACCAAAAATGAAAAACCATTAAGAATTATTACTAGCCATCTATTCAACCTTTAAATAACTTATAGATGTTAAAATCAATAAATATTTTTGGAATATCTGTCTATTGTTTTTGGAGCACAATTTTGTGCACGGATGCGACACTTAAAAATGTTTTTAAAGATGATTTCTTAATCGGCACGGCCGTAAGCATAGAGCAGTTTTATGAACAAGACATCCAACAGACAAATCTTATCCACACTCATTTCAATAGTATCACTTCAGAAAACACTCTAAAATGGGAAATGATTCATCCCCTTGCCAATGAATATACTTTCGAAGCATCTGATCAATTTGTTCTTTTTGGCGAAAAACATCAGATGGTGATAATTGGACATGCTTTAATTTGGCATCAACAAACACCTGCATGGGTATTTGAAGACGAGCAAGGAAATACGGTTGATCGTGATACATTGCTCAAAAGAATGCGCAACCATATCCATACTTTAGTCGATCGATATAAAGACAGAATTCATGGTTGGGATGTGGTTAATGAAGCTTTAAATGAAGATGGCACAATGCGCGCTTCACCTTGGATGAAAATCATTGGGGAGGATTATGTTATAAAGGCATTTCAGTTTGCTCATGAAGCAGATCCAAATGCTGAGTTATATTATAATGATTATGACCTTCACAATCCCCTAAAACGTGCTGGAGCTGTCGCTTTGATCCACAAGCTACAAGAACATCATTTGTCAATTAAAGCTATCGGATTACAAGAGCATAACACGCTTGATTGGCCTTTAATTCAAGATATTGAAGAGACAATCATGACTTTTGCTGAACTAAGTATCAAAGTCAATATCACAGAATTAGATGTTGACGTGCTACCTCAAGCATGGCACTTACAAAATATGCATGTGAGTAATGAAATGCAAGATTCCTTAAATCCTTATGCGAAGGAATTACCAGATTCAGTGAATCAAGCCTTATCCAAGCGTTATGCTGAACTATTTAATGTTTATCTAAAATATTCTCCCATCATCGAAAGAATTACATTTTGGGGTCTCACCGACCGAAACTCTTGGTTAAATGACATCCCTATAAAAGGAAGGACAAATTACCCTCTTTTATTTGATCGTCAAGGACAATCCAAATCAGTCTTCAATGCTGTTATATCGCTCAAAAAGCAATAAGCACATTATAACGTATCTTAAATTAGTTATTTTGTAGACCTCCCTGATTTAACCATGATTATAAGGGAAGAAGAAATCAATTTTAATTTGTCATGGGTAAGACGCGTTAGCGTTTGGAGTGCGAAAGCCTTCTTTCGCTTTCACATAAGGCGTCTTTAATGAAAGCGAAGGAGGACCCATCCTATTACCCACAAGTGTTTTGACAAAACAAATGCTTATAGTTTCCTTGTTAGCATTCTAAATAACAAGGAAACTAGTATAAGTTCACTTTGTGCATAAAAAGACTGTTTGCCATTTGTGCGGTAGCACTATCACTGCATTAGCCCAGACCGAGCGCGTTTAGCGCTCGTTCTGAGTAAATAATGCCATTTGATTAGCACTGCGGTTAGCAGTGCAACTAGTTGGCGCCTTTGTAGCACTGCTAACCGCAGTGCAATAG
>JASBUW010000104.1 GCA_030147755.1 Parachlamydiaceae bacterium | reverse complement strand
GGACAGGAATGAACATTTTTTGTCCACAAGTCCACTTTGTCGTTAAGGTCGTTTATGTCTTTTGTGTCGTTTGTCCTTTTGTCTACTAAATGCGTTAACTCTGGCAGCTACAAGGATGAAGTTGACAAAGAAGTCTTACTGTATTACAATAATCCTTGTAAGGAGGTATTACTATGCAACAATTATTCAGTCGATTAACATCTAAATATCAGGCTACTATTCCCAAACAAATTAGGGATGTTTTGCATCTCAAAGCAAAGGATCAGATTATTTATGAAATTTTAGAAGATGATACGGTTGTTATTCGAAAAGCATCTGCTCTTGATATCGAATATTTGAATGCTCTAAAACATACATTAGGCGAATGGGGATCTTCTGAAGATGAAAAAGCCTACAAAAATTTATGATTCCTTTGATATTGTTGTTGTACCTTTTCCTTTTATTGATACAACAGCTTCCAAAAGAAGACCCGCTCTTATTCTATCTGCAAGCCATTCTTTTAATACCCAGATACAAGCTTATGTGATGGCAATGATTACAACAGCTACGCATTCTCCATGGCCATTAGACACAGAAATAGAAGATTTGCAAGCAGCTGGATTGCCTATTCAATCTATTATAAGAATGAAACTTTTTACTTTAGAGCATAAGCTTATTTTGAAGCATATTGGCACTTTAGGCAAAATAGATCAAAAGCATGTTTCTGAAAATCTAAAAGCTTTATTTACGATGAAGCCAAGACTTGTTTCTTAAAAGTCCAATAAGCCTTCTCATCCCAGCAACTTTTTGATTTACTTAAAAAACAATGATACACTATGATCTTAGTCTTGAAAACATGCCGCTATTAAGCATTAAATTCCACTCTAAGATCTCTTTTTAAAAAGAGCTCTTGCCCATATATAACATAACTATGTGTAGTCAAAACCTCAAAAATTCTTACCAAGTAATAGACATGAATGAGTCTGAAAACATGAGCTTACAAGAAGAATCTCAAGAAAATTATTCCTCTACACCTCAAGAAAATTCGAGCGTAGAATCAGATGAGCCTATGTCTGAAGACCCTTCTCTAAGCGAAGAGGAGCATCCGGATCTTCACGATTCTCAACATTCTAAGAAAAGAGAATCCAAAGAGGGGTTTACGACTCAATTTGAGGCTTTTAAGAAGGCATTTGACGAACAAGCAGATCAAGAAATCAAATTGCAATTGGCAGTTGATTTTATGGAAGCCTCTTTAGCACAAGGAGGAACTCCTCATTTTCGCAGCTTTTGGGAAGCCAGACGCCTCTGTTTACCTCTCTTTAAAGAAAATATTGCCCCTACGCAACGCAGTCAACTGTGGCATAAATATAGTGAACTTTCTAAAGAAGCGCGTCGTTTAAAAGAAATTTTAGACGAACAAAGTGCTTTTGCAGTTGAACAAATTGAAATTGCTGTTCATGCGTTAGAACAAGATATCGAGCACTTTCAAGAACAGGCCGAAAAAGCGGCTTTTTCCGAGAATATTCCTTTTCCTCAAGTACTAAAAAAACATTATTCCCTTTACGACGAACTGCAAAGGCAACTTAACGTATTAAATGTGCAGGCTTCTCGGATTAATGCTTTGCGCAAAGAGTTAATCAGAACTGAAATGCGCGTGCGTCAAAAAAATAAATTTTTTCAACGCCTCTCTGCAGCCGGAGATCGGGTTTTCCCTAAACGAAAGGAATTAATCAAACGTATTAGTCAGCAATTTGTGGAAGATATTGATCACTTCATTAAAGCTCATTTTAGCTCTCAAGAGTCTCATGAATCACTTTACGTCTTGCGTGAAGAAATTAAATCTCTACAAAGTTTAGCAAAAATTTTAACGTTAAATACAAATTCTTTTACACAGACACGTACACGTTTGAGTGAGTGCTGGGACCATATTAAAGTAGAAGAAAAAGAAAGAAAGAAGGAACGTGCTCAACAAAAAGTCATTTTCCGTCAAAATGCTGAAGAAATTCAGCAGCAAATTCAAAATTTAAAAGAAAATGTGGAAAATAAAGCAGAATCGGCAGGTGAAGCACAGCGTAAAATAGAGGGAATAGTGGCTCTCATGCGTAAAACTGAGCTGGGACGAGATGAGCTTAAATCCCTGCGTGAAGCGCTTTCTGAAGTACGCAAGAGTGTGCAAGATCAAACTAAACTAGAAGAAGAAGCACGTCAGCAGCAGGAACAGGAGCGTAATCGTCAAAAACAAGAAAAATATAACCAGTTGAAAGACCAAACGGAAAAACTTCTACAACACTATGATACATTAGAAGTGGAAGCGTTAGTGTCTAGACGTGATGAGTTAGTTACACACATTCATGATTCTAATCTAACTAAAAATGAAAAACAGGAATTAGAGCGTCTTCTCAAACCTTTGCGAGATATTATTACTGAAAAAAAAGAGAAAGCTCTGTTAGATTTATCGGAAGATGATCGTCAAGCTTTATTGCAGTTAAAAGAAATTCTGAACCAACGAAGAGAAAGACGTCAGGAAATTAAAAATCAATTAGAGATCCTGCGTAAAGCAGCAGGCTCTTCTAGCCTCGATTTTGAAAAAGCGATCAGTTATACAAATCAGATTAATGAAGAAAAAGAACGTTTAGAAAAAGCCCAGCAAGGTATACAAGAAATAGAACGCAAAATTGCTGATTTGCAAACTAAATTGAAAAAGTAAACCCTTAATTAGAGTGTATTTTTAAATTTCAAATCTAAGTCTATTAAAAATTTGAAAACATACTCTAGATGAAGTTTAATAAGTTAAAGATTAACTTCTTAGATAAGAACAAAAATTGTTTTAAAAAGCCTCGTTTATAGTCTTTGTACTAAATGCGAGGCTTTCTCTATTTAGTTTTTCTATCTTTTGGTTAATTATTAAATTAAATGCTAAATTTAATTTTAAGTTAAATTTAGTTTGATTTTATTTTAAGCTTTGTTTAAAATAAGGTGTTTAATGCTTTATAAATATAAAAACAGGTGTTTATGAATATACATTTTTTTAATTCTTTATCAAGTTCTTTAGTGGATATTAAAGATCAATTTTTGCGTCCTTTTGCTCCTCAAAATAGGCAAATCACTGCGATTGCGATTGTTGCCATAGCGGGGATAGCAGCTCTTTTTTTTGCAATTCGTTATTGTTTAAAAAGAAATGCCAAGAACGATGAGAAAGATATTGAGGCACAAAAAGACAAAGCGGCAATCAAAGACGATAAAAAAAAGATAGAAAAGAGAAGTAGAATACAAGAAGCGGTACAGAAAAGATTGCAGACTCAAGGCCAGAACAGAGAGAAATTATTAGCGAATAAAAAAGATGATGCTAAGACGCAAGAAGAAAAAGATGCTAAATTGGCTCGAAAACTAGCTGAGAAAGAAGATGGAAAAATAGAAACAGATGAAGAAATGGCTTTAAGGTTATCTCTGGAAGAAGGAAATGGTGGAGATAAATCGCAAGAAACAGATGAAGAAATGGCTCTAAGATTATCTTTAGAAGATTCAAAAGGCGATCTTAAAGAAGCAACAGAAAACGATGAGGAAGTAGCACGCAAGCTAGCGCAAGAGTTAACAGCAGCAGAAGAAGAAAGAGCGAATGCAGCATTAATCAAAGAATTGACAGAACAAGATTTAAAAGATGCAGATAAAGGGGCTGTTGATAAAGAAGATAAAAAAGAAGATAAAGATATTAAACCTGCGTTAGCGCCCGTGCCACCAGCAGCTGCTAAAGCCATACCTAAAGGAACGCCAGTACCAGCGCCTGCTAAAGCTGCACCTAAAGGAACGCCAGCGCCAGCACCTGCTAAAGCCGCACCTGCTAAAGATGCGCCGTTACCAGCACCAGCACCTGCTAAAGGTGCGCCTGCTCCGGTAGATGAAAAGAAAGGAGAAGTGGTTGAACATGAGGCAGAGCCAGAAAAGGAAATAGATTCAGAAAAAGCAGAAGCGGAAAGAAAGAAAAAACTAGATGAAGCAAGAAAGAAAGCTAATGAAGCAAGGCAAGCTGAATTAAACAAAAAGAGCGAAGAATCTCAAATAAAAGCACCAAACCCAACGCCAATACCTAAAGCAGTTCATGAAGAAGATGAAGAAATTGAAAAAGAGTCAGAGGGTGAAGAGAAAGATTTAGGTGCAGGCGCAGGTAACGCCGGTGCAGATATTGCGGGAGGAGAAAAGCATGAGCCAGATCCGATACCGGTAATAGATCGTGATAGTGCTTTAGAAGGCAAAGATCCGCTTGACAAGATTTTTACAGAAGGTAATCCAGTTTACCTTAAATCAAATATTAAAAATTATTTTGATAAAGGTGGATCAGTTGAATCGTTCTTAGGTAAGATTTCTAATGAAGATTCTTATTTGAATTGCTTATGGGAAGTTTTAGGTGATTATCAATCTAAGAAGGTCGCAATACCAAGTGGATTAAGTCCAGAAGCCATCACAACATGCCTGAAGAAACATGCAGAGTTAGTAGGATGTAAAAATTTAGAAGAATTGTTAGAGTTTGCCATTAAGAAAAAAGCAGGCACACTAATAAAAATCCTTCTTCAACAAGGACTAGATCTTAATGCTTATGTCGAATCAAGTGGAAATACTTATTTGATGGCAGCTGTTCGTGTTCAAGACGAGCCTCTGATGGGAACACTTATCTCAAAAGGAGCGAATGTTAATCAACCTGGAAAAGATGGAACGACACCTCTAGAGTTGGCTTTGCATGAGAATTATGTAGAGGTTGCTAAAGCTTTAATTGTCTTAGGAGCTAAAGTAAATAAACAAAGCCCTTATGAAGGCAATACAGCTTTACATTTAGCTTTGGCAAATGGATTGCCTAGTGTAAATGTTCAAGCTTTGATTCTAGCAACAGATGAAACAGTCATAAATACACCTAATGATAAATTGGAAACCGCTTTATTATTAGCTGTCAGAAGAAATGATCAAATCCTTGTAAATGACTTAGTCAAAAAAGGTGCTAAAGCGACGGATGAAATGTTGCTCATTGCTTTAAATCCAGCAAATGGTGCTGCGGTTAGATCAAACCTCATCGATACGCTTGTCAAAAACGGCGCTAATCCTAATTGCCGCGATCTTGTGACGAACAAAACTCCTTTGGAGTTCGCGAAAAGTCATCCGATAGTTAAACAGATATTAATCAATAATGGGGCGGATCCTAAAATTCCTTTTTCTGATAGAAGTAATGTTATTGAAGAGCCAGCGCCAAAAGTTGAAGACGATACTAAAGTAGAACAAAAAGAGGAAAAAGAAGAGATTGAAGCAGAACGCGAAGAATCTGCGGACGATGTAAGAGAGGCTGATGAAGAAACAGAATCTGAAATAGAAGTAACAAAGTCGGAGCTTTCTTCAGAAGAAGCAGAAGCAAAACAGCGAGCACAGTTTTTAGAAGATATTTTTAAAGAAAAAGATTCTAAGGCTGCGGCACCTCATATTCAAGCTTACCTTGAAGCAAGTGGAACTGTTAAAGAATTTATAGAGGCTTTAAGTACCCATAACATAGAGCCAATTGATTTATTAAGACGATTTGAGATCTTCTGTACAAAATATACAGAACTATATGCTACAGAAGAAATGTCAACAGAAGAAATAAAACAAGGTTTGGAAGCATGCGCACATTCATTAAAATCCAATTTAACAGATTTATTGGAAGTGGCAATTAATCAAAGAAATGTCTGGGCCATCCAACAAATTTGTGCTCAAAATCTTGATTTGAATACTCCAGCCACTAAATCAGGTAATACTGCCTTGATCACTGCAGTTAAGAGCAAAGCAGCACATCGCGAACGTTGGGCTATCATTGATTTATTAATGAAGAGTGGTAAAGCTGATATTAATAAAACAGCTCGAGATGGGATGACACCTCTCATGACTGCGGTAGTGAAAGGCGATAGTGAGGATGTTCGTTCTTTAATCTTGACAGGAGCTGATGTTAATCAAGCTGTCGATCAAGAGTTGGAGGTGCGCACGCCTTTAGAATATACATTGGATAAAAAACAATGGGATATGGCTAAGATCTTAATTAGTTCTGGTGCGACATCTGAAAGGCACATGCCTAATAAAGGAAGTGCATTGCATTTAGCGATTGTAAATGGCTTAGTGACAGATGCGATTATTGAATTAGCTAAGAATGGAGCAAAATTTGATCTGACTGATAAAGATGGTAAAACTGTTATTAATTTAATTTGCGATCCAAAATATAGTAAACTTTTACCTTCATTAGCAAAATATATAGATTTAGAAGCTGCGATAAAATCGGGTTATCCTGTAGTAGTCAGTGAGGTGTTGAAATTAAAACCAGGACTAAAAGCAGAAGCATCTGATTTATGGTTAGCTTTAAAACATGCGCGTACTGATCGTGCGGATCGTACAGATATAATTATTGAGCAATTGGTAGAAAAAGGTGGCTTAGATCTAGAAAGTCAAGATTCTGATTCAAATAAAACACTCAAAGAATTGGCTATAGAGGAAGCTAAAAAGATTAAAAATCTTAAAGTACAAAGATTTTTAGAAAACTATAAGAAGAAACCAGCAACTACATAACCATTCGAAACAGGCTTCAAACCTCTATTTATGTTTGCAAACATAAATAGAGGTTTGATACATCGAACTTTTACACCAAAATCAAGAGAATATGTGCAATTGACTGTTTTTGATCTGGATCACACTTTACTAACAAGTAATAGCAGTTTTCGCTTCGGTTTTTATCTTTACCAACAAAAATTTTTCTCTTCTCTTAAACTGGTGACTTGTTTAAGCGACTATGTGCGCCATAAATGGTTCAAGATGCCGATTCATAAGCTCCATCAAAAGACATTTGAAAGCTTATTTAAAGGCCATGCCTTATCTATCATTCAAGAACATGTGGATCAATTTTTGACATTGCATTTGCAGGAGATGTTATATCATCCTGTCATACAACGATTAAAAGAAGCGCAACTGCGAGGGGATTACACGTTAATTTTGTCAAGTTCGCCTGATTTTCTGGTAGAAGCAATTGCTTGCCGCTTGGGCGTGAAAGAATGGGGAGCGACTCGCTATCAGACGAATCATTTCGGGCATTTTGCGCATATTGCGCACATCCTAGAAGGACAAGATAAAGCCGATTATGTACACCGGTTAACGACAAAGTTAAATCTTCCCTTAACGTCAGTCACGGTGTATTCAGATAGCTATTTAGACTTACCGATTTTGAACCTAGCGGGTCAAGCCATAGCGGTCAGTCCCGATTCACAATTAAAGCGCATTTCCCAGCAAAAAGGTTGGGAAATTATCTAAATTTACCTGTATTAAAAATAGTTAAGCCGATTATAGGTATTGTAGCGCAGGCTAAAGAGGTGATTTCGAGACGCTTGAACCAGCATTAATGGACCTAATGGACAAAGTGCATTATGTACCGGAAATAACTAAAATAGGTTCTTAAAGATAAGTGCTTGTTTTGTCCATTAGGTCCATTAGGTCTATCAGGTCCATTCGGTCCATCAATGCTGGTTCAAGCGTCTCGAAATCACCTCTTTAGTCTGCGCTACAAATCTAAAGATGAGATAGCACGTATGAATATGCGCGAAACAATTTTAAGAGACATGGGGAAAGAACAAGTCTTTACTCCTAAAAAACAGGGGATTGCTGCTAACTCTGAAAATTTTGGCAAACGCACCTTTTCTCGCACTGTTATGCAAAAAATGCTGCCTCGCGAGATTTATCAAAACGTTGTGCGTGCGATGAATTCTCAAGAAAAACTCAAACCTGAATATGCCGATACTATCGCCGTTGCCGTCAAAGAATGGGCCATGAGTTTTGGAGCGACTCACTACTGTCACTGGTTCCAACCTCTTACAGGAGCTAGCGCCGAAAAACATGATGCTTTTATTGATTGGACAAGTCCCGATCGTGTCATTGAAAAATTTAATGGCAAGCAGCTTGTGCAAGGTGAGCCCGACGCGTCTTCCTTTCCTTCCGGAGGATTACGCAGCACGTATGAAGCGCGTGGTTATACAGGATGGGATCCTAGTTCTCCTATTTTCTTATGGCTAGCAGGGGATGGTATTACGCTGTGCATTCCTTCCATCTTCTTTTCATGGACAGGGGATGTATTGGATACAAAAATTCCTCTTTTACGATCAGATGCACGTTTGAATCAAGCGGTGTTACGTTTATTGAACTTAACCGGATTACCGGCTCAATATGTGTATTCCACCATTGGTTTAGAGCAAGAATATTTCGTCATTGACCGTTCTCTGCGCAACTTAAGGCCCGATTTGGTGCTTTTGGGAAAAACCGTTTTAGGAGCTCCTTCGCCAAAAGGACAAGAGTTACAAGATCACTATTTTGGAGTGGTCAAAGACCGTATTTTAGCTTTTATGCAAAACTTTGAAAATGCGGCCATTGAATTAGGGATTCCCGTGAAAACACGACACAATGAAGTGGCTCCGGCTCAACACGAGGTAGCCCCTGTTTTTGAAAAAGCCTCCACTGCTCTTGATCATAACCTTGTCCTCATGGAAATCATGCGTCAGATTGCACAAAAGCAAGGATTATCATGTCTCTTACACGAAAAACCTTTTGCTGGTATTAATGGATCGGGTAAGCATTGTAATTGGTCCCTTTCTACAGATTCAGGCCTTAACTTGTTAGATCCAAGTGATACGCCGCATAATAATTTGCATTTTCTCATTCTATTGACAGCCATTTTACATGGCGTTCATCAGCACGCCGGTCTATTGCGGGCGTCTGTGGGTTCTGCTTCCAACGATTATCGTTTGGGTGGTCATGAAGCACCGCCTGCGATTTTATCTATTTATCTGGGAGAAGAATTAGAAGCACTACTAGAAGAAATTGAGACAAAAGGTATTCCCTCAGCTGTGCAAGAGCAAGGGCACTATGATTTAGGCATTGGCATTTTACCCGACTTGGTAAAAGACAAGACAGATCGTAATCGAACTTCTCCCCTGGCTTTTACCGGCAATAAATTTGAATTTCGTGCAGTCGGCTCTTCTGCTAATCCTTCTTTTTCTGTGACAGTGCTGAATTTAATTGTCGCTGATAGTTTAAATTTATTGCTAAATGATATGGAGCGGCATCTAAAAGACACCAAAGAAGACACCAAAGGGCACTCATCAGAATCCTTGATTCAAGCCGTGATGCCTGTTTTACAAAAGTATTTAATAGCCTCTAAACCCATTCGTTTTGCTTGGGATAACTATAGTGAAGCGTGGACTAAAGAGGCGCATAAAAGGGGATTACCCAATATTGCGCGTTCACCACGTGCCTTTAAATATTTAACAGATCCTGAAACGATTCGCATTTTTGATCAGATTTTGACTCCGCAAGAGTTAGCGAGTCGCCAAGATATTTTAATGGAGCATTATGCTCACAATATGAATATTGAAGCGCATTTAATTGTCGATATCTTTCGCACGCAGATTTTGCCGGTTGCAATTGAGTATCAAGGCATGTTGGCAGCTAGCTTCTTGCAAGTTAAAGAAGCTTTAACGCCTCATCAGTTTCACTCCACTAAGCAAGCCCTTTTCCTCAAGCATTATAATGATGCCATTGAGGAGTGTATGCGCTGTGTAGAGGAATTAGAAAAAGAGCGGCAACATACCATCGTGTTACCTTTTACAGAGCAAGCGCATGCTTTTAGCGAACAAGTTTATCATAAAATGGAGCGTGCACGTCAAGCCATTGACCATTTAGAAACGTTGACCGATGATAGGCATTGGCCTCTACCGAAATATCGTGAACTCTTATTCATGGTATAAGCCGATGTCAATTAAAAAAGTGGGGCTTTTTGGAGGGACATTTGATCCTATTCATATGGGGCATCTCAATTTAGCTTTTGAATTAATGGAAAAAAAACAACTCGACCAAGTGTGGTTTATTCCTGTTCAATTGAATCCCCATAAGACAGCACAAGATCCCCCTGTGTCTTTTGACCATCGCTTGGCGATGACCCAACTTGCCCTTGAAGGGATCCCTTATTTTTTTGTGAAAGATGTCGAAAAACAACGCCCTCCTCCCTCTTACACGATTCATACTTTACAAGCGATCGTTGCTGAAGAAGCGTTAAATCCAGGTCCCCATCAATTTTATTTATTAATGGGGGAAGATGCCTTACCCGGTTTTATTCGTTGGCATTTACCTGAGGAAATTGTACGTTTAGTCCCGCTTTTAATTGGATCACGCTCAGGAAGCTGGCTCTACGAGATAAAGGATGACAGCCTAGCCATTTGGGAAGCGATTCAAAAAGGACTCACTCCTACGCGTTTAATGGATGTCTCGAGTACAGAGATTCGTCAACGTTTTAAACAGGGGCTCTATTGCGGCCATTTGGTGCCAGCTTCCGTTTTAACTTACATCCAAGAAAATCAACTATATCCATCAAATTAAGTCTTGTGCTAAAATAATCTTCATTTTTAATGATTTATTTGATGGCATTTATGGAACAATCAAATTTTGACACATTAGAGCGCATTGCTCAAGCGATTTATGATAAAAAAGGTTTTAATATTTTAGTGTTGGATGTGCGTGACATCTGCACGATGACTGATTTTTTTATTATCGCAGAAGGAACAGTCGATCGGCATGTTAAAGCGCTTAGTCAAACCATTTATGATGAATTAGCAGTAGATAGACACTATCCTTTGCATGTAGAAGGTCAGCAAGAAGGGGATTGGGTGGTTTTGGATTATGCTGATTTTGTCATTCATCTTTTTATTCCTGAATTACGCGAAAAGTATGCGCTTGAAGAACTATGGAAGCAAGGAAAGGTTGTAGACGTCAAAATTAATACAGGTAAGTGAGGAAATATGCATAAAAAACGTGTTGTAGTGACAGGTATGGGAGTTGTTTCCTGTTTTGGAAACGATGTCGACGTTTTCTATCAGAACCTCCTAGCCGGAAATAGTGGAATTACCACTATTACAGAATTTTCTTGTGAAGACTATCCCACACGCTTTGCAGGTGTGATCAAAGATTTTGAAACAGGCGACTATATGGATAAAAAACAAGCGCGCCGTGTGGATAAATCAATTGCTTATACCATGGTGGCAGGCAAAAAATCGTTAGAGCATGCAGGATTGACCAAAGAACAGTTAGAACAATTAGACAAGAATCGTTGTGGCATTCTCATCGGGTCCGGAATGGGGGGAATGTCTGTCTTTACAGATGGCGTCCAAACGCTGTTAGAAAAAGGACAACGTCGCGTGTCGCCTTTTTTTGTGCCGTATATCTTGACCAATATGTGCGGAGCCATGTTGGGGATGGATATTGGTTTTATGGGACCCAATTACTCCATTTCAACCGCTTGTGCCACCGCTAATTATTCCATTATTTCAGCCGCCAATCATATTCGCAAAGGAGATGCCGATCTCATGCTTGCAGGTGGGGTAGAGGCGGCGATTATTCCCATGGGGTTAGCAGGATTTTGCGCTTGTAAAGCACTTTCTCAGCGTAATGATGATCCCACAAAGGCGTCACGCCCTTGGGATATCGGACGAGATGGATTTGTCATGGGAGAAGGCGCCGGAGTGCTTGTTCTAGAAAGTTTAGAGCATGCTCAAGCGCGTGGAGCCACCATTCTAGCCGAATATTTGGGAGGAGGACTCTCTTGCGACGCTTATCATTTAACGGATCCGCGTGCAGATGGAGAAGGTGTTGCTTTATGTATTCAGCGTGCTTTAGAAGATGCAGAAATTCGGGCTGAAGATATTAATTATATTAATGCCCATGCGACTTCGACTCCACTGGGGGATATGGCTGAAGTGCGGGCGGTGAAGAAAATTTTCAAACAGCCTAAAAACGTCAAAATGAATTCGACCAAATCGATGATTGGTCATTTATTGGGCGCAGCAGGTGGTGTGGAAGCGATTGCGGTTGTGAAAGCCATTACGGATCATCGTTTACATCCTACGATTAATTTAGAGAATCCTGAGCCTGATCTGGAATTTGATGTTTCCACGCAAGCAGAAGAATTTGTGGTGAATAAAGCACTTTCCAATTCATTCGGTTTTGGCGGACATAATGCTTCTATTATTTTAGCACCCTATCAACCTTAGGTGTCGCATGCGAAGAGACTTCTCGTATGGCATTATTCCTTTGCAAGTACAAGAGGGTCTGTGGCAGATGTTGCTCATTCAACATCATGCCGGACATTGGGCATTTCCTAAAGGACATCCTGACCCGGGAGAATCTCCTCAACAATCAGCCGAGCGAGAATTATGGGAGGAAACAGGCCTCACTTTAGAGCGTTATCTTTCGCTTGAACCCTTTATAGAAAATTATTACTTTAGTCATCAAGGCCATCGCATTCACAAAACAGTCGCTTATTTCTTAGCACTTGTGAAAGGAGATGTGGTCATTCAAGAGCGTGAAATTCGCGCTAGTCAATGGTTTAGTTTGTCAGAAGGTTATCAGCGGATGACCTTTAAAGAAGGCAAACGCATTTGCATACAAGTCACAGAATTTCTGAAAACACTTGATAGTCATGGAAACCCTTTAATTAGCTCTTAAGCTAAAAGAAACTCTGAACAAAAAATGCCAAAGAAGCTATAACGGCATTAAATGGTATAAGGAGTGACTTATGCAAAATTCTCCCTCTGTTCTGATTGTAGGAGCTGGTCCCACGGGGCTTATGATGGCCATGATTCTTGCACGTAATGGAATCTCTTTTAGAATTATCGATAAAAAACCGATGCGTACCCAAACGACCAACGCGGCTGTTATACATACGCGTACGCTGGAACTATTGGATCACTTAGGTATTGTGGATCGGTTTATTTCTAAAGGAAATCGCTTACTTGGTATTCGCTTACATGCCGGAAAAGAAATCATTGCGACAGCCTCGTTACAACATATCGACTCCCACTATCAGTTTTCCTTGATGATTTCTCAAAGTGAAACAGAAAAAATTTTAAATGAATATTTAGAAGATATTCATAGGCCTGTTGAGCGCCCGATAGAGCTCATTGATCTTAAACAAGAACACCAACAAGTTATTTCGACTATTAAGCTAGCAAACGGAGAAACAGAAACCATTACGAGTGATTGGGTAGTGGGATGTGATGGTTTACATAGCTTAGTTCGTCAAAAATCACAGATTAATTTTGAAGGCGAAGACTTGCCTGATAAATTTATGATTGCCGATATTCAAATGGAGACTGAACTGTCTGAGGATAAATTAGATGGATTTATGGGTAAAAGAATCATCGCCCTATTTCCTTTAGGACAAAATTTGTATCGCGTCGTGGCTGTGAGTGATCTTGATCAACAAAATAGTCAAAAAGATTTCTCAGAAGAAGAAATTAGACGCATGGTGGAGGAACGCACAGAAGGAGAATTTCGCGTAAAAGCGATTTTATGGCATGCCCCATTTTGGGTTCATAGTAAAGCGGTGGAGCGTATGCGTGAAGGCTCTGTCTTTTTAGTCGGCGATGCAGCGCATGTGCATTCACCGGTTGGGGGACAAGGCATGAATACAGGTTTGCAAGATGCTTATAATTTAGCTTGGAAGCTTGTTTTAGTCATTAAAGGTCAAGCATTGCCCTCTTTATTGGACAGTTATCAATCTGAGCGTTTGCCTGTGATAAAGAACCTTGTCCGCATGACAGAAGCTATTTCAAAAGTAGGGACAACAAGAAATTGGTTCTTAATGGGATTGCGCAAGCTTTTGGCTAAATTTATCTTAGGACAGAATAAAACGTTGCAAGATAAAATAGCGATGCAAGTGACACAGTTAGCCATTCGTTATCAAAACAGTCCTGTGATTGATGAGCGTTCAAACTTACCGGTGGGGGCACCTGTTCCTGGAGAAAGAGCGCCTGATGTCTCACATTATCTGTATGATAAGTGGCATGACTTAAAACATCATCTCTTGTTATTTACAGGCGAAAGCATGGATAAGGAACAATTTGCCGATTTATTGAAGATTCAACAAGAGATAGAGCGAAAATATCCGGATATCATCACTGTGGATATTGTAGGCGAAACCAATTTTACTCACTCCCATGCGTTTATCTTAGATCCAAATTTAGAGATTCATCAACGTTATCGCGTGACTAAACCGAGCATGTGTTTAGTCCGACCCGATAGTTATATTGCTTTTTTCATAGAGCGATTGGATCAAGCGCAATTGGAGAAGTTTTTAAGACGATATTTAATCAGTTGATAAATCAAAGGACAAATGACCAAAACGACATAAACGACCTTAACGACAAAGTGGACAAGATCATTTGTCCACTTTGTCGTTAAGGTCGTTTATGTCGTTTTGGTCGTTTATCTTTTTGTGTAAAGTGAATTCACAACTCATAGTTCAGATTTTTCTTCAGGTGCCGTTTTTACCCAACTGCGCAACACTTCTGCCACGCTCCAAGCTTGTGCAATGCATCCACGAGGTGTATAAGGATCAACCGCATCAAAAATTTCGCTGATTGATCCAATGCCGGCATCTCCCAAATGTGTTTCGAATCCTTCTAGGAAGCGATGTGCCCCTGCACGATCTTCAGGGTAAACTTTAAGCCATGCATCCAAAAAAGGTCCAATAAGCCATGACCAAACGGTTCCCTGATGATAAGCGGCATCCCGTGAACGCAAATCTCCATCATAACGGGATTTGTAATCTGGATGATCAGGAGCTAAAGAACGTAAACCATAAGGTGTCAATAAACGCTCCTTAACTACTTTCAAGACAGATGGCCAGTATTGTGTATCCAACACAGGATGTTTAAGCGAAATGGCAAGGAGTTGGTTAGGACGGCAAGCTGAATCATTTTTATTGTTTTCTCCGTCTACAATATCATACAAATAACCACCTTCTGCATACCAAAAACGTTGATTAAAAGATTGATACACTTTATCTGCGTGCTGCTTGATCGCCTTGCCTGCTTCTTCGCCTTTTTCTGTTCGTTCCCAGTTTTCTAATAAACGCAAGGCATTATACCAAAGGGTATTAATTTCTACTGCTTTCCCTCGGCGAGGTGTGACGACCCAATCGCCTACTTTAGCATCCATCCAGGTGAGTTGATAGCCTTCGGCTCCTTGACGTAATAAACCATCTTGTGGATCTACTCCTATACCAAAACGCGTTCCTCTGATATGATGAGACACAATATTGAGCAAATTAGGTAAAATCAAGCGTAAAGTTTCATGGTCACCTGTTACCTCTACATAGCGATCTAAAGCGTGAAAAAACCATAAAGTTGCATCTGAAGTATGATAGAGTCCTTCATTTTGTCCCTCCGGGAACATATTCGGGATAAGGCCATCTTTCACATAGTGATTAAACGTGCGTAATATCCATCGCGCTTCGTGATGCCTTCCTGTATTGAGTGTCAGGCCTTCTAAAGAAATCATGGTGTCACGACCCCAATCAGTAAACCAATGATAACCGGCTATGATCGTGCGTATTTCGTCTCCGCTTGCTTGTGCCCGTGCAGCATCTTCTATTCGACTGGAAGGTTTAATAATAAATTGATCAGCTGCTAAAACGAGTTCGCCACCCAATCCTGTCCGTGCAATCGCAGGAGCTGTATAGAGAAGTTGATTGCGGCGCTCATTTTCTGCTTGCATAGCTTCTAAAGGCGAAAGCGCTTTAATTGTTTCCCAGTTTTCGGTAGAGGCGACTAAGGTGGCGACTTTTTCGGGATGTAAATCTACTTTAAAATAACCTGGACTCCATAAATCGCCAATGGATTCGTAACCTCTTCTGGATTCAATACGGAAGAAAATATTGCTGACGATTTGACTGTCTAAAGTAAATTTAGCGCGTTGTCCTTCCACTTTAAGTTTTAACGAAAGAAGATGTTTCCCTGTGACTTCATAATGACCATCAATGGCTGTCACGACATAAGGTTCGTCGATCACAGTATTAACAGGTGCTTCATGCGGTCTAAAATGCATAGAGGGCTGTAAGCGTAGGCGTACAGGCGTATCTGATGAAAGTAAGCGATAAGAGACATGCACAGTATTTTGTAAATGGATCAATAAAATGCGTTTTTCAATGAATGTATTTTGTACGTTAAAAATCCAAACGGGTAATCCATTCTCCAAACGAAATTCTTTTAAATATTGCATGCCATCTAGATGAATATTGCCATCAGAACGCTCTTCACAACCTAACCAATAACGCCTTCCATCCGGAAAAATCACTTGTTCGGATAAATGATTGAGCATAATCGTCCTTCCAAAAGGAGGAGGCAAAGCGGCCACTAAAAGTCCATGGTATTTGCGTGTGGTTACGCCTGAAACAGAACAAGAAGCATAACCTCCTAATCCATTTGTCACTAACCATTCTGTACGCAAGAATTTTTCAGACTCTTCATGTGGATCTAAAGCTGTCTGTTGAGCTTGATGAGGGGTAAAAATGAGATGGCGAGTCAAGTGATGCATGTTAAGTCGACTCCATTTTTTTCGGAATTAAAACGACAGCGGCATGGCCCAACACGCGCCAATTTTGATCGGTTGCAAGAGGGGGAGTTCCGCCACCTCCATAACGAGGATCTTCGCTTGACCATAAAATCTCCCATGCAGTGCCTTCAGGAGAAGCTAAAAGGGGGTCAGGCGCAGGTGAAAGCTGTAAATCGACACCGAAATTAATCAAGATAAGACGTGTGTCTAATTCATGATCCCCAAAATAACGTAAGATAAAAGCATCGGAATTTAAAACGGCTCCATCCACACCACCTAAACGAGGGGTATTGAACACAGTGTCGTGACGACGAATACGTAAAAGATCGCGGTGCAACGCATATTCTTTGCTATGATATTCGCGATCTAAGAAATTTAATTTGCATTTATTGAATGTTTCAAAATGAGCAGGAACGGGTAAAGCGGCTTGAATTTCCGGAGTAGCAATGCTGGCAAATTGCTTGAAGTATTCTTTACGTCCTTTAAAAACGAGTTCAGCGAGCTCAGGAGTATGATCAGCAAAGTAATAAAAGGGAGTAGAAGCCGCAAATTCTTGTCCTTGAAAGAGCATCGGTGTGCCGGGTGATAATAGCATAAAAGCAGTGATTGCACGATAATTGCCGGGATCCGTTAACAGATGCAAGCGTAGGCCATGGGCCGAATTGGCAATTTGATCATGATTTTGAATGAAATTAATAAAAGCAGCAGGATTGAGATGTAAGCTACCTGATCCGCGTCGTTTTTTTTGCCAAGAGTACCATTGGCCTTGATAGAGATAACCATATTTAATCGTGGAGATAAATTCTTGAGGAGTCCCTAGATAATCGGTATAGTAAGATTCGTTGCGTCCGGTTAACCTCACCAAAGCGGCATGGTGGAAGTCATCGTTCCATAAAGCATCTAGTCCTAATCCACCTTCTTCGAGGGGTTTGACGAGATTCGTCTTTTGATCTTCACTTTCTGCGACTAAATAAGTTAAGCGCTGAGGAGCCATTTTACGCACTTGTTGGCTAATCTGAGAGAGAATATGAGGAGTAGACGTATCATAAATATTTTGAGTGGCATCGATGCGCAATCCATCAAAGTGATATTCATCAATCCAGTACCCGGCATTTGCAATAAAAAACTCGCGTACCTCTTTGGAATCGGGGCCATCAAAATTGATGGCGTCTCCCCATTCTGTGACATAGCGATGAGTAAAATAATGGGGAGCAAAAGCGCGTAAATAGTTTCCATCAGGGCCAAAGTGGTTATACACAACGTCTAAAATGACAGCGATTCCCAAAGAGTGCGCATGATCAATGAAATCACGCAACTCATCCGGCTGCCCATACAGGTGGGTGGGGGCAAATAAATTGACACCGTCATAACCCCAGCCAAATTGACCGGGAAACTCATTGACAGGCATCATTTCAATAATGGTAATGCCTAAGTCGGCTAACTCTAACAATTCACGTTTTGCACTAGACCACGTGCCTTGTTGAGTGTATGTCCCGATATGCATTTCATAAATGACCCGGCCTTCTAAGACAACGCCTTTCCAGTGCTGATCCGTCCATTGAAATTTGAAGGGATCCACTACTTGAGAAGGTCCATGGGGACCTTCTGGTTGATAACGTGAAGCAGGATCAGGATAAAGCGCTTCTTCCCCATTTAAACGAAAACGATAACGTGTGCCTTCTTGCGCTTCTTTCACTAAACCTGAAAAATAATGATTTTTTTCTTCTTCAAGAGGGAAAGTTTGAGGAGTAGGGCCTTCTAAAACAACTTCTACTTTTTTAGCCTCAGTTGCCCAAACCCGAAAGTGAACGCCATCCGGTACAATTTCTGCGCCAATTGGCAAACGTCTAGTGATTTGGGTCATACTTTTAAATCCTTATTTCAATGACATTTTCTCCTTCATAGCACTAAAGAAAGTGAAAGTCAAAAAAACTTATTCTGTCGTTAAACTTGTAAAAGTGAAACGATTACCATCAAATAAGCCTTTATCACTTAATTTTAAAGAAGGAATGACGAGTAATGCCATAAAAGAGA
The DNA here is from genome assembly GCA_030147755.1 of Parachlamydiaceae bacterium. Classification (GTDB taxonomy): domain Bacteria; phylum Chlamydiota; class Chlamydiia; order Chlamydiales; family Parachlamydiaceae; genus JASBUW01. The sequence continues at coordinate 12,693 of JASBUW010000104.1, read as the reverse complement.
GTGTCATGAAAGGAGCATCTAATGTGGTGCCCAGTTGTTTAGCTTGACGATCAATCGCGACATAAGCCTGTGCTACTCGGTAGCCATTATCAGGACTCATAATACCCGCAACAGGCAAAGGCAAGACGTGGACTTGATCTTGGCTAGTGACTGAAATCCCGCCTTTATGTTCAATGAGGGCATTAATGCACCGACACATCGCTTCATCTGTTACGCCTACACAAATGATATTGTGCGAGTCATGTGCAATACATGAAGCGATGGCTCCACTTTTCAATCCAAAATGATGAATAAAAGCAACGGCCGGCGGAGCCTCTTGATAGCGATTGACAACTGCTATTTTGAGAAGATCGCGTTGAGGATCTGTTACAAAATAACCTTTTTCAATACAAGGATCCATCAGCTTTTGATTGGTAATTAATTGACCATTCACGGCTTCTATCACACGTAAACGTCCCGGTTGAGCAGGTAAAGCAAAGTCTTGTACGTGTTTGGGTTGGCAATTAAAATGATTAACAAGAGGAGCTGACACAGAGGGAATTAACGTTTTTCCTTTTTCTGCAACGAGTTGCCCTTTAATATAAGTGGCTTGTACATGAAAATCAGTTAAATTATCGACCACAATAAAATCAGCTGAATCACCTGGTCTTAATGTCCCTACTTCGAGTCCATAGTGTTGAATGGGATGTAAACACGCAATATGTAATACATCCATCAAATCATAACCTTTGGCAATAGAACGATAAACAAGTTGATTAATGTGGCTTTGGACAAGTTCATGGGGATGCTTATCATCACTGCAAAACATGACTTCTGTCGGATATTTTTTAATCAAAGAATGAAGCGCTTCATAATTACGTGCAGCAGAACCTTCGCGGATTAAAATTTTCATTCCTTTGCGGATTTTGTCTTCAGCTTCTTCTAATGTAAAACATTCATGGTCAGTAGATATCCCAGCTTGTATATAGTGGAGGGCTTCTTTTCCTCTTAAACCAGGAGCGTGGCCGTCAATGGGTTTCTGTAATTGCTTAGCAATGGCAATTTTTTCCATGACGAGCGGATCACGGTGAAGCACGCCTGGAAAATTCATCATTTCACTCAAGTAATGTAAACGATCTTTTGTGAATAGGTCATGAATTTTATCTGCATCAATGGTGGCGCCAGCTGTCTCAAATGCGGTGGCAGGCACACAGGAAGAGGCTCCAAAATAAAAGTGAAAGGGAACTTGTTTTCCATTATGGATCATATAACGAATACCGTCTATTCCTAAGATATTAGCAATTTCATGAGGATCCGAAACAGTGGCGACGGTTCCATGGACGGTCGCTAAGCGTGCAAATTCAGATGGAATTAACATAGAACTTTCAATATGTATATGGGCGTCAATAAACCCCGGCATAATATAAATTTTTTCAGTTACCTGATCAGTAGGCGTGGCAGATAGAATGCGTCCCTCTCTGACCTCTATGCGGGCTGGATAAATTTGTCTGCGATGAATATCAACAAGATGCCCAGAAAGCTGAAAATTTTTACTCATGAGTGCTCCTTATCCTGAAAAGCTTTATTTCCTCCTTCTACTTCATTTCTCTTATAATTAAAATTTTTAAAGTTGTTTGAATCAGCATGTGATGGACCCAATGGACCTGGTGGACCTTAGCGACCTGATGGACTAAAGTGCATGATTTGCCAGAAATAGTTAAAGCTCGCTGTTAAAATAAAGTTTATTCGTTTTATCCATCAGGTCTGTAAGGTCCACCAAGTCCATTGGGTCCATCACATGCTGATTCAAACAACTTTAAAAATTTTAAGTGAATACTTATGAATAAAAATTTATTATTTATTCATTTTAATTCATTTTTTATTAATTAATTATAATAAAATTAAGTTAAAATTTTAATTTATATTTTTATTAAAAACCTGTTTTGGATGTGTTTTGAATGTGTTTTTTTTAAAACAATTTATTTACAAAAGTAAAAATAAATAAAAAATAACAAAATAAACAAAAACTAGTTGATTTAAAATTAGAAATTTATTAATATTAAGACATTGTTAATTAAACTTAACCAAAAGACAATAAATATATAGTAAAAAATAATAATTAAATCCATAAACAAAAGGTGTATTTATGCATATTTCATTAAATCAAATATTATCTAATCCACAATTTCAAGCTTTAAAGGATAAATTTTTCCAAGCGCTGACCCCTATGCAACAAAAAGTTGTGGCTGCAGTTACAGCTACCTTTACTTTAGCATTAGTGACTTTTGCTGTTGTGCGTTGTGTGCGTCATCGTAGAGCTTCGAAGATTGAAACTAAAGTAGAACTTTTACCAAAAGATAAAACTGTAGTAGTTGATGGCGCTGACAAAGGCGTTAAAACTAATAAAGACGTTAAAGCTACTGAAAATGATGAAGTTGAAAGTGAATCAAAAGTTGAAACTCCAGCGCCTATTTCAAGAAAAGAACAATTGAAGAAAGAACGTGATGAAAGAAGAGTGGCTAGAGCAAAAGAAGAAGCGGAGAAGGTTCATAGCATGGCTATCATCGTTCACCCTAATTTTCCATTAAATTCAGCTCCAAAAATTGAAGTGAATAAGGAAGCAGTTGCTCACGCGCAATTAGCACAAAATGCATTTGTAAGAGCGCTTTTAAGTCCTCGCGTACTATTTGTTCCACAAGCTGCTCCAGAAGCTGCTCCAGAAGCTGCTCCACAAGTTGAAGTTGCTCCGCAAGCTGCTCCAAAAGTTGAAGTTGAAGTTGCTCCTGAAGTACCTGCACGTCCAAGTATTGATAACAAGGCAAATAAGCTTATTATAGATCAAATTTTCGACCAACATCAGATGTTTCTTGACAAAAAGCGTCAGGAATTAGCCGAGCAAAGAGAAGCGCGCATAGCAGCAGCAAGAGTTCAACCGCAACCACAACCACAACCACAACAAGGATTTTTTGGAAGATTGTTTGGTAATCTTGTTAGCGCGTTCTAAATTGAAAACAATTAAAGAGTATACTTAAGCTGTCTACTCTTTATTTTTTGCATATGCAAGGCAAGATGGCTCTCTAGCTATCTTGCCTTTTTATTTCATGTTAATTTGCTTTAATTTTAATTGTTTTTAATTTTTTTATTTTGTTAAAATTGATTTCTTATTTAATTTAATTGTGAATATAGAAAGCTAATCAAATAAATTGTTTGTTGTTATGCATTGATTATAAGCGAGTTGTGTTTATTATTTAAAATAAAGTTGGAGTATCATGAATATTTCTGTTGATACGTTGATGGCTCATCCTTATGTCCAATACATAAGAGAGAAGGCGTTGATGGTTTTTGGTCCGTTAGAAAGAAAAGTAACTGGTATTGCTCTTGCCATTATAGGAGGAGTTACTGCTTGTTATTTTATATATTGTCTTTATGTAAGACAAAAAAAATTGGCAGAAATTAAACAAAAAGCTCAACGCAATCTCGTCAAGCAGCCAGAGCCGTCCCCCCTTGATGGAGTCCAGCAATTTATTGACACAGCTAAAGCACCTTTTCAAGGAGTTAAACCCAAAAAACAAATTGCAAAACAAGATCCCCTCATTGAGGTTGAACCCCCTCAAAAGCAAGAAATAAAACCTGTCGCACTTGTTATGAATCCGCAAGCATATGGAGAGATTAAAGAGCTGACAGATGCAAAAATCAAAGGTCGATTAGAAAAAAATTTAAAGGCCGCTCAACAACAACAAGCACATGAAATTTCAAAAAATAAATTTAAAATAACAGAAGATCAAATTCCGCCCGACATTCAACTTTTGCCTTTTCGAAAACCTTTAAATGGAAGAAAAGAAATAGTGAATGGAAGAGAAGTAGGTGTGGCTTATTGTGAAGGACGTCGATCTGCCATGGAAGATGCAGAGTTAGTCACATCTATAGAGTTTACGATTCAAGGTAAAGTGTATAAAGGCGAGCTTTTTGGTGTTTTTGATGGACATGGAGGCGACAAAGCTTCTCAATATGTGAAAGATCATCTCGCTCAATATTTAATAAAAGAGCTCGAAAATGGAGTTGCTGATCACGCAATTTTTACTGAAGAACATATTTTTAAAGCGTTGAAAGCTTGCTGCCAAGAGCTTGATAAAGATTATATCAAAACAAATAACCAAGATGGAACAACAGCCACATTTGCACTGATTTTAGGGAAAAAAATTTGGGTTGCGAATGTAGGCGATTCTCGCACTATTTTAAGTCATAATAAAACGGCTATTCAATTGACAGAAGATGCGAAGCCACTGATTGATAGATATAAAAAGAAGATCGAGAAATTAGGGGGATATGTTTTACCCTTTAATGGACGAGTCATTGGACAGTTAGCTGTTGGGCGCGCAATTGGAGATCACGAGTATACAGCAGTTGATGGCAAAAAATATGTTGTTCCCAATCCTAAAATCTCTTGCTACTCTCTGAACCAAATTCAAAATGGCTATTTAATTCTGGCTTGTGATGGCGTATACGACGTATGGACCACAAATGAAACGGTGCAAGCTGTAAATGACAGAGCAGAAAAAGGAGAATCGATTGATGTGATCGCGAAGCGTTTAGTGTGGAGTGTCATTAATTCAGGTTCAAATGATAATGTCAGCATGATGATCGTGAAATTATAAATAATTGCCGTTCTCTTTTAATAAAAGAACAAGATGAGTAAGATCGTGATTATCAGAAAAGATTTAAGTGTTCTAGAACCGATTTTTCGTCGATAAAATGAACTTTGATCAGCGAAAAATCGGTTTTAGAACATCTATTCATAAAATCATTCTTTAAGCTTTAAGGATTACAATTGCGTTTGGTAAATATGTTTCTGGGTACTCTGGATCCGAGGATGGATCGGATAATTGATTATTAACAGGTTGACGCAAAGTTAATTGACCTATTTCATAAATCTCACAATCTTGGCGGTATTCACTATCTAAACGAGTAATAGGATGTTTTTGAAATTCCTTTTCTGTGACAATACTATGAATTCCATGTGCCTCTATCTCTACAGACACTGAAAGGTTGAATTTACCATCATGATCACGCCCTCTAAAGAGACATCTTAGCTCTATTTTCTCATCCGTTCCATTTTTAATTCTGCAAATTTCACTTCTACCTAAATTGGATCTTTCTTCTTTTAACTCTTTATAACAATAATTGTGAAGGGGGGACATAAAAAACCTACTTTTTAATGTTTATAATCAATTAATAATTATATATGATTTAATTATTTTTATCAATAAAATTCAATCAATATAAAATTCAAGTCAAAGAACCTATTTTTATTGTTTTTAATTGTATGTGTTGTTAAAGTTGGGTTTCTAATAAATTTTCAATTAAATGTAATGGTAATTAATAATTTGTCTTTGTCATTTTAAGGATGATGAATTAAAGAGATTGTTTAAAACTAAATGGAGATTTTATGAATGTTTCTGCTGCTAATTTAATGGCTCACTCTTATGTGCAATACATAAAAGATAAAACTGCAATAGCTTTTGGTCCGTCACAAAGAAAAGTGGCTTTAATTGGCTTTGTCATTATAGCAGGTATTGGTGTTTGTTATTGTATATATCGTCTTTATTCGAAGCAGAAAAAAGTGAGAAAAGTAAACGAAAAGCACAACGCTCCCCAACAGCATGTTCAAAAACAAGAAGAAATAAACAAAAAAGCCCATTCCATCATTGATTTTAAACAAAAAGAGCAAAAACAAGAAGATAAGGGTTATGCATTTCGCCATAAGCGAGGGATAAAACTTGATGAGGAAAAGCCGGTTCAACTCCGTCCTGTCCCACAAACGCCGCCTCGTGCTACAGATGCAAGGGCAGATATTGCACTAGAAAAACCTGTAGAAGAAGTTAAAGAAGAGCCAAAACAAGAAGAGAAGGTTGATTCTACACCTCAACGAGAGCCAGAGAAGCTTGTTGAGGAAGAGCACGTTCTAATCGATTCTGCTCCACAAACACTACCTCGTACTACAGATGCAGAGGCAGATATTGAACCAGAAAAAACTGACGAAGAAGCGCCTCAACAAGAAGAAAGCTTAGATTCTGCACCTCAACAAGAACAAGAAGCAGAATTTATTGTTCCTGTTGTGAATCAGCAAGAACAAATAGGGGTTAAAAAGCTAACAATCCGTGAAAGGTTAGAAAAGAACTTAGAAGCGGCTCGCAAACAACAAGAAAGCGAAGTTTTAATGGCTAATTTTAAGATAGTAGAAGGAGAAATTCCGGAAAGAATAATAGGAAAGCCTTTAGAGGGAAGAAAAGAAACCGTTAATGGAAGAGAAGTGGGTGTTGCTAGCTGTGAAGGATATCGTCGCGGCATGGAAGATGCAGAGCTAACAACATCTATAGAATTTATCATTCAAGGTCAATCGTATAAAGGTGAGCTTTTTGGTGTTTTTGATGGGCATAGTGATAAACAAGCTTCGCAATATGTGAAAGATCATTTAGTTGAATATTTAACCATAGCGCTTCAAAAAGCGGTTGGTCATGGCGAAACTTTGACGGAAGAACATATTTTTAAAGCCCTGAAAACATGCTGTCAAGAGCTTGATCAAGCTTATGCCACAACAAATAACCGCGATGGAACAACAGTGACTTTTGCTCTTATCTTAGAAGGCAAAATTTGGGTTGCAAATGTTGGCGATTCTCGAACTGTTTTAAGTAATAATCAAGTGGCTTATCAATTGACAGAAGATGCAGAACCACAAATTGATAGATATAAAAAGAAAATAGAAAAACTAGGAGGATGGGTGATGGAGACTCCAGCTGTTAGCCGAGTGAATGGAACGTTAGGTGTTGGACGCGCAATTGGAGACCACTCTTATCAAAAAGATGGCAAAAAATGTGTTGTTCCTAATCCCAAGATTTCTTGTTATGCGCTTGATCAAATTACAAATGGTTATTTAATTTTATCTTGCGATGGTGTCTATGAGTCGAGTACGACAAATCAAATCGTCGCAGCATTGAATGAAAGAGTAGAAAAAGAAGAATCAATAGATGTGATCGCGAAGCGCTTGGTGTTGAGTGTGATTGATTCTGGTTCAGAAGATAATGTCAGCATGGTCATTGTAAAATTATAAATTAACGCGATGTGCGGCTTATCCAAATGAATTTATGATGATGACGCGAAGCGTTTGGAGTGCGAAAGACCTCTTTCGCTTTCACGTATTAGTAAAGAAAACTTTTTAACTAAATGAAAGGGAATTTTATATATTACATTCGCTTTATTGATGAAGATAAATCCTTTTTTGCTTTATCAAAAAAAACTCTTTACCAATACGTGAAAGCGAAAGAGAACTTTCGCACTCCTGAGTAGCTAAACATTGTTATTAGCTCGCTCTTTTAAAGTGTTTTTTAGTAGTTGATCAAAGTATACTTAAAAACACTGGTTTTATCTGTGCGGTAGCACTATTACTGCATTAGCCCAGACCGAGCGCGCTTAGCGCTCGTTCTGGGTAAATAATGCCATTTGATTAGCACTGCGGTTAGCAGTGCAACTATTTGGCGCCCTTGTAGCACTGCTAACCGCAGTGCAATAGGTTGTACATTAAATCCCAGAACGAGCGCTAAACGCGCTCGGTCTGGGCTAATGCAGTAATAGTGCTACCGCACAGATAAAACCAGTCTTTTTAAGTATACTTTGACCAACTACTAAAAGGTCACTGTTACTTTTTGATATTAGCAATGAAGTGGCTTGGGGGGCTCCAAACGCTTCGCGTCATCATAATAAATTCATTTGGATAAGCCGCACATCGCGTAAATTAATGTATAAATGGACTTAATGACAAATAAGTCTATTTCATTTACTTTGCTAAAGTTAATTTTTGTAGCGACATTGCTTTATTATGTTCTTTGATCAACAAGGAATGTAAATACAACTAGAAATCGTGCGCGTTTAGCACTCAGTCTGAGCTAATACAGTAGGTACACTCTAATCAATTACAGCTTTTTCATACCTAACAAGAGTTTTTAGAGTTGTAAATTTTCAACTAATTTCAGAAAATAGATGCAAACTTTGCAAGGAGTCCATTGTGAAAAAATTAGTTGGTTTATTTTGGCTTTATTTGATTCGCATCGCTTTATGGTTTCGTTATCGCGTGACTATTAAAGGACTCGAAAATTTAAATCCAGAAACTCTGCATAAACCAGGCGGAATTTTATTCTTACCTAATCATCCCACTGTCTTTGTGGATCCCACTTTAGTTGGATTAACTATTTCGCGGCAATTTGCTGTTCGGCCGGTGATTGTAGAGTACATGTACTACACACCCATTGTACATGCGATTATGCGTTTCATGAATGCATTGCCGATTCCCAATTTTGGAGCTTCAAGTAATAGTTTAAAGAAAAAACGAGCAGATCAAGCCATTGAAACAGTCATTGAAGATCTCAAGAAAGGCGAAAATTTTCTCATTTATCCCGCCGGTAAAACCAAACATCAAGCGCGCGAAATCATTAGTGCTTCCGGCGTTCATCGCATCTTACAAGCTGTGCCTGAGGCCAATGTCGTATTAGTACGCACGACAGGGTTGTGGGGAAGTAAATTTTCACGCGCTTTAGGAAGCCCTCCTCTGATGTTTCCCATTATTTTTTGGGGAATCAAAAAAAGTTTACAAAATCTACTCTTTTTTAATCCAAGACGTCATGTTACGATTGAATTTGTCCCTGCACCAGCTGATTTTCCGTACCAAGCTTCACGTTTAGAGCTCAATCGCTATCTCGAGAAATGGTATAATCGTCCCGATGGCATTCTCCCGCAAGTAGGGGAAGAACCGGGAGAAAGCCTTTATCTTGTGTCTTACAGCATGTGGAAAAAAGAATTACCGGAAGTAAAAGCAGCTGTTAAGCAACAATCCACGATTGATCTCTCTAAAATTCCTGCATCGATTCAAGAGAAAGTGAAGCAAAAACTATCTGAAATGACGCAAATGCCTGTGGATCAAATCAAACCAGATATGAATTTAAGTGCTGATTTAGGACTCGATTCTCTAGATAGTGCCGAGCTTATTACGTTTCTCGATGATCAATTCGATGTAGCAGGTGTGCCTGTTGCAGAGCTGACGAGTGTTGATAAAATCATGGCTTTAGCTGCGCAGCAAATTGACTTTGGTGGACAAGTCGAGGAAGAGCAAACCAATATTTCTAAATGGTTTAAAACGCGTCCTCATCAGCTTGCTCAAATGCCATCTGGAGAGACCATTCCGGAAGTGTTTTTGAATAATTGTCAAAAAATGGGGCATGCGATGGCATGTGGCGATGCCATGGCGGGTATTTTAACTTATCAAGAAGCCAAATTACGCGTTGTTCTTTTAGCAGAATATATCCGTCATTTACCGGGAGAATACATTGGCATTTTGTTACCTTCCAGTGTCACCGTTTATTTAACCATTTTGGCTTGTCAATTAGCGGGTAAAGTGCCTCTTTTAGTTAATTGGACAGTAGGACCGCGTCATCTCGAATCGGTAATAGCCTTGTCCAACGTGCAAGTTGTCCTCTCTTCGTGGGCCTTTTTAGATCGGTTGGAAAACGTCGATCTTAATGGGATTGAAGATATGATTGTGACATTAGAAGATGTTCGTCGCAAATTAACTTTAAAAGATAAATTAAAAGCTTTTTATCGCTCTAAACTAAGTACTGACAAATTGCTCTCGATTTTCAATGTGAAAAATAAATCTAAAACGGATCAAGCCGTTTTATTGTTTACAAGTGGAACAGAAAGCATGCCAAAAGGTGTTCCGCTGTCTCATGAAAATATTTTGAGCAATCAACGTGGCATCATTAAAGAAGTTCGTCTCTTTCAAGATGATATTTTATTAGGCATGTTACCTCCTTTCCACTCTTTTGGCTTTACTGTGACGGGGCTTTTACCTTTGTTAGCCGGTGTACGCGTCACTTATTATGCAGATCCTACTGATGGTAAAGGATTAGTGCGCACGATTGAACGTTGGGGTGCGACTATTACCGGCGGAGCGCCTACATTCTTAAAAGGAATTTTGAAAAATGCTAAATCTGAACAATTAAAAACCATTCGCCTTTGCTTTACAGGAGCTGAAAAAGCACCTCAAGATCTTTTTCAGATGGTCGAGCAATTAGGGCATTGTTCTTTAATTGAGGGTTATGGCATTACGGAGTGTTCACCCGTTTTAACTATTAATGTATCGGGAGATCAATCCAAAGGAGTGGGTAAACCTTTAGTTGGAACAGAGCTTTGCGTGGTGGAAATTGAGACGCATCGACCTGTCTCACAAGGGCAACAAGGGCTCATCTTGGCAAAAGGTCCCAATATTTTTAGTGGTTATTTAAATAAGGGCATTTCGACTCCTTTTGTTTCTTTGAAAGATCAACAATGGTATTCTACCGGAGATTTGGGTTACCTAGATCCCGAGGGTTCACTCATTCTTTCGGGACGCCTTAAGCGCTTTATTAAAGTAGGCGGAGAAATGGTGAGTTTGGCTGCCATTGAAGATGTATTGCAAAAAACGATTGGAAAAAAATCAGGCATTCATGAAGAGGGCGCCATCTTAGCAGTTTGTGCTAAAGAAGAAGCGGGTGAAAAAACCAAAATTTTTGTCTTCACACGTTTTCCTACGTCGCTAGATGAAGTGAATCGTGCCCTGCGTGAAGCTGGTTTTAGCAATTTGGTTAAAGCTTTTAAAGTGCAAGAAATTGAGGAAATTCCTTTAATGGGCACGGGCAAAGTGAACTATCGTGCTTTAGAGACTAAATTGCCTGCGCTTTTAGAAAATCATAAAGAACTCTCTAACGCAACTTAAATCATCATGATAAACATTTTACCTAATCAAAGTACCATGAAAGAAACTTTTCGCATCGATCACATCCCTTTGAAACTATTTAACACAGCTTCAAGACAAAAAGATACGCTTGTTCCTCTCCAAGAGCGTCATGTGCACATGTATACGTGTGGACCCACCGTGTATAATTTTGCACATATTGGTAATTTTCGTACGTATGTATTTGAAGATTTGCTGAGACGCACCATTAAATTTTTCGGATTTCAAATCACACAGGTTATGAATCTGACAGATGTGGATGACAAAACCATTAGAGGAGCGATTGCCAAAAATATTTCGCTTGATGAGTATACGCAGCCTTATAAAGATGCTTTCTTTGAAGATTTAAAAGAGCTATCCATAGAGCCTGTGGAGCATTATCCTGCGGCGACGGATTACATTCCACAAATGATTCGCATGATTGAAATTCTACTAGAAAAAGGCGTGGCATATCGTGGAGGCGATGGGAGCGTTTATTATGCCATTAGCAAATTTCCTCGTTATGGATGTTTATCGCATTTGCATCTCAATGAATTGCAGGCAGGAGCCTCGGAGCGCGTAGCAAGTGATGAATATGAAAAAGATAACGTAGCCGATTTTGTGTTGTGGAAAAGCTATGAACCTGAACGCGATGGTAAGATTTATTGGGAGAGTCCTTTTGGACCTGGGCGTCCGGGATGGCACCTCGAGTGCTCTGCTATGGCCATGCATTTATTGGGAGAAACCATCGACATTCACGTAGGGGGAGTCGATAATATGTTTCCGCATCATGAAAATGAGATTGCGCAGTCCGAAGCTTGCTCAGATAAGATTTTCTCTAAGTTATGGATGCATGCGGAGCATCTGGTAGTGGACCACAAAAAAATGTCTAAAAGCTTGGGTAATTTTTATACATTGCGTGATCTGTTATCTAAAGGATATACAGGTGTACAAGTGCGTTATTTATTGCTGCAAACGCATTATAAGACACAATTGAATTTTACATTTCAAGGATTAGACGCTGCTAAAAACTCGCTGCAACGTTTAAATGATTTTATTCAACGCCTTCACGAAGTGGAAACGCAAGAACCGGGTGGAAAAATAGAAGCATTAGGACAAAAAGCTTTGATGTCATTTGCCGAAGCGTTAGCAGATGATTTAAATATCTCGGTCGCATTAGCGGTTCTGTTTGACTTTGTGCGTGAGGTTAACGGGTTATGTGATGCTAAACAACTGAGTCGAGAAGAGACAGAGCAGGTGCTGGAGTTAATGAAGCGTTTTAATGCTGTATTGGGCATTTTATCGTTTGAGAAACAAGAGCCGATGATTCCTCTTGAATTGCAAGAAGCATTTGAGAAGCGATTACAAGCGCGTCAGAATAAAAACTGGCAGTTGGCAGATGAATTGCGTGATTTTATTCAACAGCGTGGATATGTCATTGAAGATACACCGCATGGTGCGCGTTTAAAGAAGGCTTAGAAGGAGAAGATGATATGACGCATAAAGCTCGTACAAAAGATGAAATGTTTATGTTGCGTTTATATGAAGAGGCTTCTAAGCAAGAAGAAATTGACGATCCGGTGGATCGTTATCAGGTGGGACAATTAGCAGGATTGCAGCCGAAAGCGGTGGACACCATTTGCAATTTGTTGGCACAAGCCAATTTTATCAAAAAAAGAAGTCCAACGGACATTTCCATTACGCCGCACGGCATTAAACTGGTCGAAAGTTTGCAAGATTAATCTTGCATTTGTAGCGCAGACTAAAGTCTACACGTAACCGTTCAGTGCGCCAAGATAAGTTAAGTTAATCTCATAGGATGAAAGGAGCCTATTATGGTAAAAGCGTAAGAGCCATATAGCAACTTAGACGTGCATGAAGGTAACTTCATGAGCGAAGCTCTAAGAAGCAAAATG
>JASBUW010000101.1 GCA_030147755.1 Parachlamydiaceae bacterium | reverse complement strand
ACGGTAATTTGATTCATAATCAGTTTCATCTGGGTCTAATTCTCTTTTTGGATTTTGATCATCTTTCTTTTTTTTCTGCTCTTCAAATTTGTCCCGAGCCTGACGAAAAATCTTATAAATATCCTCGTGACTTTCCACTGAAACTTTAAGTCCTTCTTCGGTCAATGACCATACACCCCTTTTGGAAGAATCAATATAAGAAGCTGTAACTAAATACATTCTTGCCCAATGGATTTGGTTTTTTATTCTGGGAACTCCCGTTTTGGTCACCACATCAAGTTCTTCTTCGGTTATTCCCATTTTTTCAATAACCATATCTAAGACTTCACTGGAATTACCCGAGCCACCAAGTTCCTTTAGCACCTTAACTATTGGTTTGATATATTTTAAAAATTCAGGTCCTTTTTTCTTCATTTCTTTTAATTGCGGGTAACGGTAAATTGTATGAGAAGTGAAAGATTGCGTGGCACTTTCCTGTCAAAGCGCAATGCAGTTTGAGCGGGCTAAAAACAATGATATATAGCACTTTCCCTGCCATGGCTTATGAAAAATGTTAGGCTTTCGTTATTTATTTTCTATTTTAAATCCATTGTTCAACTTATTCACATGATCAACAAATGTCTTAATGTTTCCAATACCCCATTGAGTACATGTTGCAATTGTTTCATCTGATAATTCAATCAACTCATCTGCTTTTATATAAAACCTTTTGTGTCCTGTCCTATCGAAAACTTCCTGAGCAATTTCTTTTGTTGTAAAAATCCCCATGCTGCCTTGAATCCAGTTTGGAAATGCTTTCTCAAGTTCTGCATACGTAACTGTCGGATATTTCTCCACATAGGATTTAACGACTTTATTTACAAGTCTTGATTTGTTGTATACAACTCCTTTAAACTCAAACTTAGAGAAATCCCGATTCGTGTAATTATAATTGAAGAAAGTGTCTGCAATTACATATATTTCATTTGTTTGCCCTCTGAATCTCCGAAGAACCATTCCTGCAATTGAAATCCCACTTTCTGTTTTATAACCATCTTGTAATTTTATTTGTAGTTCTGGTGAAATCGAAGTTCCTATCATTAGTCCAATCCATTGAGGAGAGCACTCATTATCGGTCCAAAACTCAGGATGTTTTTTTATCAACTGTTCTCTTTCTGTTAAATAGTCTTGAAGTTGATTTAATGTATCTTGATTAATTTCATTGATTTTCAATTCTAAGATTGCCAAATAGTCCATTCCATATTTTGCAAGAATATCAATACGACCGTCTCTATTTGAAGTCTTTCGTCCACTCTTTAAGGCTATCTCAGCATCTAAGACCGTAACATCATTAAAATTGTTATTATCAAGTTTTAGAATTTCCTCATTCTCTATTAGATACGCTTCCATTGCTAATTCTTTAAAGAATGGATATTCCTTCAATTCAATATTGTTTGCTGTTATTTGTCTAAATATCTCCATCTACTTTATTAATTATCAATATGTACGAAGCTCTTTTATAATGAAGCCCAACTTGTTCTTAGACGCAGGAAAACTCTTGCTTTGGACAAACAAGAAGATGGATATCCGTAGGTATGTTTGTCGTTAGCGAAGCACTTTCTTAAACGCAAGATAGCGATCATAGCTCTAAATCATCAAAGTGGACTCTGGATGTCCTTGAGGATTCGGGTGCTTAGGTGGTTTGGAGGTTTAGGAGTTTAGAGTTTGAAGTTTAGGGCTGCTCTTTACCCTGTTTTTTACTCTTATGTGACATTACATTTCGGCTAATTGATGCCACTTTAAGTCCCTATTTAGGCCTTTTTTGGTCGGTAAATCCCACGAAAAACCAAGGAAAAACCGCGCAAAAAGACCCGAATCCCACTTAAAAAAACGCTTTTTGAGAGGAAATTTGCGGCCAAAATTGACAGTATGAAGCTCCATTTTGCATGAAAAACCGAAAAAGTTGCTTTTTCAAAATGGCCATAGTGCGTGAATCGATGGACAATAGTGCATTAGTCAATGGACCACAGTGAGTTGACCAAAGTGAACCTTCACTTTGGTCGACGCGAAGGTTCGTTTTTGACCATTTTTCACCCAATTTTAGGGCAAAAAAAAGATCCCGGCCTAAAAGGACCGGGATCGGTAATATGGGTTTAAAGCTTTACTAGTAGCAAACCTTCACTTCGGGGGCGCTGCCCCCTGGGTCAATTCCAGATCTGGGCTTAGCTTGCTTTTCTAAATCGAAAGGAAGGATTGGCTGCTTGGCTTTTAGATTGAATGCAAAAATTGGCTGGGCCTTTTTAAAACCATTAACATTTAATGCCCTAGCACTATAAGAGCCTTCAAAATCGAAGAGGCGGCTAGAAGCAGCCTTGTCACCCAAAGGAAGTAGCAATGCGTTTTTGATTTCATGGCTTAGGGCGCTAAGCAGACTTATAAGTTGCAGGTAAAGCCTCGGCAAATGAAAAGAACCACTAGCTACTATAAGCTTTATAAGGAATGTCGGGCCTTGTGTTAATTGGGCCTTTGGATTTAAGCTGTTTATGGCTGTGCTTATAGTTTTCGACATCTATTGATTCATTATCTGGATGCTAATGTAGTTCCTGCAGAAAGCCTTTTTTGTAGAATTATTTTTGAGTTTTTGTAGAATTGGTTAGAAAGAACCTAGAGCTTAGAACCCAGAGCCAAGACGGAGCAATGCTAAAAATTAAGGCTCTTTTACTGAAGAACCTAGAGCTTAGAACCTAGAGCATAGATAGAGTGAAGATGCCTGATTTTGGTTGACAGTTTCTACTTGGATTCTAGTTCTAAATTACTGTTTTCATTTTAACTCTTGGTAGAGCTGGTTTGAGATTTAGGATGTAGTTATAATCATTAGACAATTGATCTCTGGTTGTCCACTCGAACTCCATTGGACTTAGGCCACTTAACTTCTTTTTAGCTTGATGGTGATTGTGGTGCTCCACTGCTTGAGTTAAGCAAGCTCTGAGCTCTTGCAAGTTCTGGGGTTTCCAATGATCCAGATAACGTCCTTTAATTAAATCATTTGTTTTCTCAGCGTAAGGGTTCTCCCAAGAGTAATAGCACATACTCTGGATAATTCCCTTGGCTTTGCAGTATTTACGGTACTGATACTCTTCATACTGTCGACCTCCATCGCTATGGTGTATAAGCCCTTCAAGAGTGTTATATCCCTCCTTCCGACGAGTTGCTACGGCTTGTTTGAGTACTTCCCTAAATTCTCTCGCGGTGGATTGATGGTAAGCACCATAACCAATAATGCGCTGAGAATAAACGTCCGTAATAAGCATAATGAAGTACCAGCGATCCGCTTTAATGTAATAGGTCATATCAGCTTGCCAAACCTGATTAACAGCGCTTACCTGCTTGTTCACTAAAAGGTTGTCAAACATTCGTTTATCACTCTTAGTGGTGCGGATATGGCGCTTTGGTCTTTTAACATATAGACCTAAGGCTGCTGCGTAAGCCTCGCACTTATCCCTGCCTATAGGAATGACATCTGCATGTGTTTTATAAATCGAGCGACAGCCAATACCTGGACATTTACTCCGCTCCTTTTTAAATAAGCTACTCAGGTCTGCTTCAAGCCCAACAAGCTCCCTTCTTAGAGCTTGGGGCTTGTAGTAGGCCTGACGGCTATAGCCTAGCAATTGACATCCAACAGTGATAGTCCCGGATCCTTCTGGTTTTAATCTCACTTGCCTTTGGAGGCTTTCTCGCCAAAATTTTTTTTTAAATCTGTTTTGTACTCTTCTGAGGCTAGGTCCACAATATGACGATACAGATCAACCTCCAGCTGTTTGCGGCCTAAGGCTGCCTCTAATTCTTTCGTCCGTGCTTCAAGCTCTTTAAGTTTATGATCTACACTATTCTTTTCCACTACCATTCGGGTTTTAGATTTCAAAGTTCTGGAATACTTATTCAACCAGTTGTAAATTGTTTGGTGAGACTTAATCTCATACACTCGACAGGCTGCGTAAACTCCAAGTTTTCCTTCTTCAACTTGACTAACAACCTCCTTTTTTAGGCTTTCACTGTAAATGCGTTGACGCTTCAACTCTCTTTTCTTTCTTTCCATTTCTCTGGATTTTTACAGTAGAAATGTGTCAACTTTTTTCAGGCACTGTCA
>JASBUW010000097.1 GCA_030147755.1 Parachlamydiaceae bacterium | reverse complement strand
TAACTGGCATTAATTTTAAAGCTTTGGTGGGCCTTCGCACTCCAAACGCTTCGCGTGTTCACTATTGTGTAGATAATTTTTTGCGTTCTCGCGCGATTCGTGAAATTTTATTCCACGCTCCGATTAATCCCATGGCACTGCGCATATCTTTAAGGGTTGCTTGTGCGATTTCATTCATTTTTTCGGTTCCATCATAAATGATTTCTTCAATGAGACCTTTATCTGCCTCGTAATGTTGACGCCGTTCACGCATCGGCTCTAAAAATTCATTGAGAGCTATTGCCAATTTTTCTTTGACTTCTACATCTCCCACTTTACCTTCTCGATAACGCTCTTTTAAATCCTTGACTTCATCTTTACGCGGATTAAAAACATCATGATAAATAAAGACCGGATTACCCTCTACTGTTCCCGGCATATGGGCATGCACACGATTGGGATCGGTGTACATCCCCTTCACTTTTTTCTCGACCGTTTTAGGATCATCAGACAGGAAAATTGTATTTTGAGCGGATTTGCTCATTTTCCCTTTGCCATCTGTTCCAATTAAGTTAGGTGTTTCGCTTAAAAGCACCTCCGGAAGGGGAAAAACTTCTCCATAATATTGGTTAAAACGACGCGCAATATCACGTGCAAGTTCAATATGCGCTTCATTATCTTTACCGACAGGAACACAATGAGCGCGCGGCAATAAAATGTCCGCTGTTTGCAGAACAGGATATCCAATCAGTCCAAAAGGCACACTATCGCTATCCATATGGGCATTGCGTGCCATTTCCTTAATACTTGGTAATCCTGTTAAGCGATTAATGGAAATGAGCATCTCGAAAACTAAATTCATTTCATAAACAGCTGGAATAGCAGATTGAAGATAGATCGTGGATTTTTTGGGATCAATTCCGCAAGCTAAGTAATCTAGCACCATCATGCGTGCATGCTCTCTCAAATGCAAAATGTCTTCTTTTTGCGGTTTAGTGGTTAACATATGCAAATCAGCAATAAAGAAATAGCAATCATATTGATCTTGCATTAACACGCGATTTTTGATTGATCCGATGTAATGGCCTAAATGGAGCAATCCCGTCGGACGATCACCGGACACAATGCGTTTTTTTTCTGTCATGATCAGACTCACCTGTAGCTAAAAATTATATCAGTTGTAACGTAATGACCCAAAGGGAAAACGCTAGAATAAGGGCTAATACTACTTTTCCACCTGGGACAAGTTCTGGAAATCCTAAATCTTGTACATAGCGCCCTTTCCACACCATTAATGCAGGTAAAATACCAAATAGAATCACCGCTCCGAAACCACCTGCTATATTGAGTGCTTTAAGAAAAATAGTGGGATAAATCAGTGCGCACACAAGGGGTGGACCCAAAACAAGCAAGGTTAAAAAGATTTTGCCTCGAGTTGTTTTTTTGATTTTCAATCCATCTGCTAGAAAATCGACGAAGCTTAACGCAACACCTATAAAAGAGGTGACAATGGCAAAGAAAGCAAAGGCTTGTGCGACATCTAAAATCCAAGAAACACCTACCGCATTTTTCAGAGCTTCAGTTGCAATTTCACCTTTATCTAAAGCTTGTTCAAAACCGCTTAAAGGCACAATACCCAGAATAAGCCATTCCCAAACCACATAAATAATTAAAGGAATCGCGCTTCCTATCACAATTGCCTTCTTCAGAGATCTGGCATCGCGATGAAAATAAGTCGTTAAACTTGGCACTAAATTGTGATAACCAAAAGAAATAAGTGCGACGGGAATAACCTTTGTCACTGCACTCCAATCGTGATAGTCTAATAGCTCGCCTTTAACATGTGAAGCTCCCATGACGACTAAACAAACATATGTCACAACCAAGCCGATCATAAGCGCACGATTAAACCAATCCAGTGCACCTATTCCTAAATAAAGAATCACTCCAAAGATCACAGTAAAAACCAAACATCCCACAGCATGGGATATATGTAACCCTTGAAAATTTTCAATAAATTCCACAATCAAAGAACCACTAGCCGCAATATAAGCTACCATCAAACAATAAAAAAGAAAGAGAAAAACAAACCAGGCAACTGCCTGTCCCGCTCGCCCTAATGTTTTACCGGCCATGGTAATGACATTCACTTCTCCACTATACCACAAATTAACTTCTAGCAAAAGCAAACCGGTTGCAGTCATAAAAAGCCAGCACAACACAAACATCAACAGAGAAGGATGAAAACCTGCTTGAGCACTAAGCGTGGGCAAACCCAACATACCCGCTCCTATGCAACAACCTGCTATGAGTAAAATTCCACCAAGCAAACTTCCTTTAGGAAGAGAATACGTATCCATCATTGTCCTAATTTGTGCATTTGAAAATGCTATGTGAAGCATTAAAAAAAATTAAATGCGAAACTCTAATTGCTTATAAAGATAAGAGTTGCTGCTTTTCCACTTTACGTTGCTCTTGATCTAAACGACCTAATTCATAGCCCTCATAATCAACAAACTTAAAGAAGCGTTCAAAAGCAGGAAAAGTCTCGCAAATTTCACGTGCCATTGCCTGCGCAATATAACGATAACAAGGATGCCCGGCAGGAGAAGAACGCAATTCACACAACCACTGCAAAGCCCTCAGATTAATATGAAAATACCAGCGTATATTGTACGCCATAGGAACAATATATTGCGCTTCTTCAGGTAATTCCGCTGCAATCACATCATACACCTCTTTCGCTTGATGAAGTGCATAAACATAATCTTCTTCATAAGGGGTATTTTGAATCTCCGGTGGAATATAAAACCCGTAATCGCATGTCAGCAACTGCCGCTCTTGCGTGAGTAAACGATGGCGATGTAAATCGCGATAAGCACCAAAGTCTGTCACAATTTCAAATGTAAATTCGGCATTTTCAAGGGCGCGCGGAGACTTATGACGACGATTCTCACGTGCATTGCATCCCGCATCTAAAATACGCGCAATTTCTTCATCCGATAACTTCTTACAGTAGTCCCAAAGCTCCGGTAATCCTTTATTGCTCAGCGGAAATAAAAGAGCTGCTGCCACCTTTGTCACGGCTTCAGGATCATAAGACACTAATCGCACACCCGCTTGCAGCGAACGATCGCAATACTCCATATGTTGTTCTGTGATGAGCTTAAGCTCAGTTTGCATCGTTTCAGAAAATTGAGCATAACTTTGATGTGTACGATGAGCAGGATCTGCACGGCGAATAAAAGAAGGTATGACTTTCGCTAACTCTTCATAGCTACGCTTACCAATATCTTGCAATTCAGCCAAGTTTTGGCAATTTAATTTATGAATCAACTGATCAAAAAAACGTCCGTTGCCATAAATGCCCATATTCGTCAATGTGCCGGCCGGTAATAATCCGCGCAAACAATCTAACACTTTCGCACGCAAAGCAGCTGTGTAAGCTGCTTTAGACATCGATGCATCACGCGGAAAACGTTGCTCAATCACGGTTGTCATATGGGGAATTAAACGGCTATATGTATCAAAGAGCATATTGCAGGTTTCAATATAGCTATCGCGATAGGCAGACGTCATGAGAATCGGTTCGCGATAAAATAAATATTCTCCTTTCACCTTCTGATCAAAATAGATGTAGCGTGTCGATTTTTCTAAAGGAGATCCCCCAATACGACTATCTTCTAAAAACTTGGCGGCAATAATGGACACATTCTCAATCGCTAAATGTGCGCCCCCTAACTCTCCAATCGAGTCATCCCCATAGCCATCCAAAATGCGGTCATAAAAGGCTTGTGCCTTTTTAGTGGCTTCCATCTGTGCTTGCGCCAGCTGTTCGTCTTCTTCTAGAGAACTCTTGCCTGCAATCGAGTCAAAAGCAGCTTCATCGTTATTGCTGACAAATTCTTTTAGAAGAAGAGTGCGCAATCCAAGACTTGAACGTGAATAACGAGAAAAAAGAGCCCCTTTGATGACTTCCGGTAAATTGCGGATCACAAAAATATGACTGGAAGAATTCGTCACGTATCTTTTTAAAATTTTAAGTTGACTTTCTGTAAATTCTTCATAGTCATCTGTTAACATACTCATCCTATGGGTTTTTAAAGAAGCTTTCTCTTGATTTTAGAAAAAGAATAGATCCTAGGGTGCCATAAACCGGTTCTCCTTTCAAGAAAAATGTGATTACAGAAAATAATGATTACAGTATTGCGTCATTAAAAAAGATTATTTCACACAAAACACAACTCGTTTAATATAACAGTGAGATAAAAATGATAAAATCTTAATTTTATAAAAGATTGTGAAAGAAGTGGACATAAGTGGACTTAGTGGACGAAGTGGACAATAACCTAATGTCCACTAAGTCCACCTCGTCCACTTGTGTCCACTTCTTTCACAAACACAAATGTATGCAACAAATCATATAACATGCAAAATTCAACCGACTTACTTCAGTGGAAAGAATGGAATACGCAAGGCTTTATTCCGGGACCAGACGAAACAGCCGAAGCCTTCGCGGCACGCGTTGCTTTTTGCCAACAACTCGAATCTTACTTAAATCAGTATATAAGTGAGTTGCCTTTTAAAACTGATGGCCAAGATTCTCTTCCCCTTTTACAAGAAGTCTTTCCTTTGACTCAAAAATTATATGGCATTGCTCCCAAATGGGTGCCTATTTTCTTTAGCAATTATCAATTGACGCCTTGGCATGCAGGCTGTGCCTGGATTTTTCAATTAAATGAACAAACACCCACCTCAGCTTTTCTGCAACTTCGCTCCCAATTTCGTACTTCTTCTCGCTATTTGGGTCTTTATAAAAGGCAAGAACTCATTGCCCATGAGCTCGCCCATGTCGGACGCATGCTTTATCAAGAGCCTCAATTTGAAGAATTTTTTGCTTATCAATCTTCTTCTAACTGGCGTCGTTGGCTAGGACCTATCGTGCAATCCTCTAAAGAAAGCCTTTTATTTATTTTGCTATTGGGATTGGTTATCATCACTGATTTTGCTTTTTTGCCCTTACAAGTTACAACAACGACTTGGTGGATAGGATGGGGCATTAAATTATTGCCAGTGATGCTATTTGGACTTGCTTTGATACGCTTGATGCGACGCCAGCGCACGCTACAAAGGTGTCAAAAACAACTAGAAAAACTTTATGATGATCCAGAAACTGCCCGCTATTTGCTTTACCGTTTACGTGATAAGGAAATTCAACATTTTGCCCGCCTTTCGCCTGCTGCAATACGCGATTTCATAGAACAGGCACAGCGCGATAACTTCCGCTGGCGTTTTTTATCTCAAATTTATCCCCCTATAATTAAATAAAAAAAATTTAAAATTGATTTTACGCTTGAAATAGCTTATTGATTGAGTTTTTAACTAAGAGTGCTTATCATTGTTCATATCAATTAATAAAACCAATTATTAATGACAGTAAAATCCGTTCTTTCTGACATTTATTTGTATAGAACACGTCTAGCTTACACGTGGACGCGTATCTTGAACACTCCCTTTTGGGCGCTCTATACACTTTTGCCGTTTATCATGTACAAAGATTTACAAGCAACGCCCTGGCAAATTGCGTGTATTGTGAGCCTCAAACCCATTGTATCCGTTTTTTCGCTGTATTGGAGTTCTCGCATTAAGAGGCGGCGCGATCGCTTAGTTTCTAATGTCATCTGGGCGGGCGTTTTAGGTCATTTGCCTTTTTTTCTTGTTCCCTGGATTAGCCAACCGTGGTTTTTTGTCTTTGCTTCCGCGATTTACATGCTTTTTTATCGCGGCGTGCATCCCGCGTGGATGGAAATCCTCAAGATTAATGTACCCGAACAGCATCGCAAAACGGTGTTTGCCTATGGATCAGCCCTTTATCATGTGGGAGGGGCTCTTTTAGCCATTGCATTAGGGTGGTTACTCGATGATTACTTCCAAGCGTGGCGTTGGCTCTTTCCTGTCACGGCTTTGATTGCATTAGGCGCGATTTTCTTACAAACGACACTTCCCATTAAGGAAGACAGCAAGAGTGAAGCCCCTCAAGAACCTTTCACTTTTTCTTTTAAAGAAAAAATTCTAAAACCCTGGAAAGAAGCCTGGGAACTCATGCAACGTCGTCCTGACTTTGCCCGTTTTCAAATTGGATTTATGCTAGGCGGTGGCGGCCTCATGCTGTGGCAACCGGCTTTGCCTGAGTTTTTCATGGAAGTGCTGCATGTAAACTACAAGGAGCTTACGATTGCCATGACCTTATGTAAAAGCATAGGTTATGCACTGGCGATGCCTTTATGGACACGGCTCATGAATCGCATTGATTTATTTGTATTTAGCGGCATCGTGACAGCCATTGCCACGCTTTTTCCCTTAGGACTTATTGCAGCGCAATGGCATATTCTTTGGTTGTATGCAGCGTATCTTATTTATGGCATGATGCAAGCGGGAAGTGAATTGAGCTGGAATTTATCGGGTCCTATGTTCTCTAAACAAGAAGACAGTTCCGTTTATACAGGTGTTAATGTCGTCACAATTGGCTTAAGAGGGTGCATTGCACCCCCTATGGGAAGCCTTTTATGTCATGCGACGAATGCCTCCATGGCTCTTCTGATAGGAGGCGGCTTCTGCTTATTGGCGACCTGGCAGATGTGCATGAGTCGCCAAAAAGAAGAGAAGCCTTATTTTTTGCCGGTTCCTTAGGTTTAGTCTATTAGAGAGCCTTGAGGTACTTCTTTGGTTACTTCAGATTTGAAGAGTTGACGGGAAACAGTTGATGGGGGCAAGGCACAAAAGAACGGCATCCTCCCTGTGCGTACTGCTCTCATTATGTGAAATATTTGCAAGGCATCTACTGGCGTTGCTTTGTCTTCTGCCTTTTTAGGAGGGTTCGGCTGTGTAATTGAATCGCTAACCTCTTTTTCCTCTTTTTCTTGCTGTTGAGCAAGATTCGATGATGCCATTGAATCAATAATAACCATAAGCGCTTCTTTTTTTCTCTGAATAGCATCTATAATCTTTTGATCTTTCTTAGCTTCTATAGCTAATTCAATTGCCTGACTATACATCCCAACTGCATCCACATACTTATTTCCTTGTACGGGAGCTTTACCATCTTTTTTAGCATCGCCTACTAATTCATAAATACGATAGTTTTTAGGATCTTTTTCTAGAGCCTGTCCAATTTTCAGACTGGCCTGGTCTGGATCTGTACTATATAACCTCAGACCAGCCTGAATAAGCTGAGTCGAAGTTTGTTTGCTTGGACTTGGGAATACGGACACACCTCCCACTAATGTTCTTCGTATATCCTTTTTACTTGCTTCAAGGCCAGGCGATTGCCGAACTGCATCCGCAAAGTCTGGTGGCAGATTGGGAGTAGGACTTAAGGGGACTGTAGGTATTCGCATAGACACTTGCTTGGTTTGTTTTGGAGAACTAATAAGACTTAACAGGGAAGTATCTGCTTTCTCTGTATCTTTTGATTCATTGGTAGTTGTCGCTGTGCTTTCCGGCTCTATCTCATCATCTTCTACAGGCTCTTCTTTTTTAGCTTTTTCAGCATCAACTTTAGGTTGCTCTTCTTCTACTTTTTCAGCGTCAATTTTAGGTTGTTCTTCTTCTACTTTTTCAGCATCAGCTTTAGGTTGCTCTTCTTCTACCTTTTCAGCATCAACTTTAGGTTGCTCTTCTTCTACCTTTTCAGCATCAGCTTTAGGTTGC
>JASBUW010000093.1 GCA_030147755.1 Parachlamydiaceae bacterium | reverse complement strand
CAAAGCAGGAAGAAGTGGTTCTAATATCATCCATTGAACATCGGATAAACCTTCAAATTTACTCATAGTATTAACCTCTAGAGATTATCTCTCTAAAAGACATTATACTAAATTAATGATTTTACTTTACGGATACATTCTAATATTATTTTTAGTTTAATCAACAATAAAAGGAGTTGTTTATGGGGCCTACTTTACCATCTAGTGAAGCTTTATATGATTTCGCAGCTTATACTGCTTATCAATCTTTACAGGGAACTGCAGCTACAGCAGCTGCCATAGTTCTAAATCATCAATTGGGACATAGGTATTACGCAGCATTAGATTGGTGGTTTAATGGTAAAACTACATCTTCGGAACAATTAGAAAAAATGAAAAAACTTAACCAAGGTCTACTAAAAGCGTTGGCTCCTTGGAGCCTTGCGTTGTCAGTAGGTGTTTATGCTGTTGCAGGGGCGGTGGCTTATGTAGGGCAGCAGGTTCTTTTTTCAGAATAACTTTTCGTTAATTTGCACATAGTGCCCTATAAATAGGGCACATTCTTTTCAAGCATCTCTTTTTGTTTTTTAGATTTTAATAGAGATTATGATACATTTATTCCTAATTTCATTAAGCTCCTATATCTATGACAGAAACAAAACCTGAAAATAAACTATTTAGAATCAGTTTAGCTCTTATATCTAACCTAGCATCTCCTAAATCAATATGTTCCAATTCAGCAGAGTTTTTATCCATAAATAAAATTGGTTGAAGTTGTGATCAATCAATAATAAATTATTTTGATTAACTTAGCTGGAAAAAAGCACTTTAACTATATCAATGCAAAAAGATGTGGGTACAACTATGACCACGCCTCCATGAAGATCCGATTTACTGCGGTGTAGAAGCATTGGAAAAACTAATTTAAACTGAACTCTCCGCAGAAAGTTATTTTTAATTTATTTTCTTTTTTCTTTGTGTTCTCTGTGCACTCTGTAGTTGTTTTTATGAATGACCACAGAGCACATAAAATACAGAGAACACATGATGCGACTACACGACTACTCTGTTTGAGGAAAACACTTCTTGCAAAAATTATGAATATTCAAAGCACTTAAAGCTAATCCTGAAAATAAAGAGAAAGCACAAATAAGCCCAAGCTCTTCTGGCATAAAATGAGCTGTTAGTAATCCTGCATTAAAGAACATGCTTACAACATTTGTAGTTTTGACAATCACATCATTTGTACGATCCAAAATGACTAAAGCTTGAATCGGTTTGTCACGATTGTGATTGACAACCGCCGTCACAGTGGGAGTTAGTAAAACGACTGCTACTATACCTGCAATCACAAATGGTGAAACAGTAAGGCTAGCTCCTCCTCCCCATAGTTTTAACGATGAGAGAATCCCAATGCCACCCACTCCTGTTATCGCTGATGCAGCTTGTGCCGTTCTCGCTAGGACATCAATCGCTTTTTGGGTGATAGTGGATTCAGAATGATTATTTAGAGCTTCTACAATCGTACCACCGGCACCACATCCCTGAATTGCAATATACGTACTAACCATGCCGTCAATTAAATTACTATAATAACTCATACTATACCTATCTGTTTAATTATAACGCATAATTAAATCGTAATCTTTTATTATTAAGCGATAATAACAATTGAATAAATAATATATTAACAAAATAATCAATTAAATTTTTAATATACAATTATTAATTATTGCTTTCAGGCGTGTGTGTACTTTCATTTAGCTTCTTTTATTTTTTAATTTTTAATGGGAATTATGGTATAGTCGTCCTTTCATTAGGTTTTTTTATTTATGACAACATCAAACAAAAAATTTAAAATTGTCTCGCTTGGTTGCCGAACGAATCAATACGAGTCACAAGCGTATCAAGATCAACTCATCGCTTTAGGCTATACAGCTGCTCAAGAGGATGAGGAGGCAGATGTGTGCATTGTCAATACATGCACAGTGACAGAGACGGCTGATAGTAGTAGCCGGCATGCCATTCGTCAATTAGCCAGGGAAAATCGTCATTCTCAATTACTCGTGACGGGGTGTTTTGCAGAGCGTCAACCTCAAGTGGTAGCACAGATTGAAGGGGTTACGCATGTGGTGCTTAATCGAGATAAAGAGCAGCTTTTGGCACAAATTTTTCCAGAAGAAGGTTTGCCTGAATTTTCCATTCAACGCTTTGAAGCGCATACACGTGCCTTTGTGAAAGTACAAGATGGCTGTAATTCGTTTTGTACTTATTGCATTATTCCTTATGTGAGGGGGAGGTCGCGTTCGCGTTCAGTGGACGACATTTTGCAAGAAGTGCATCAGCTCATTGCCAATGGATATAAGGAAGTTGTTTTGACGGGTATTAATATTGGAGATTTTGATGGAGGACAAGAAAAAGAGCCTGTCCGATTAGCTGACTTAGTGCGTCTAGTGGATCAAGTACCGGGTCTTGAACGGTTGCGCATTTCGTCTATTGATCCGGATGAAGTGGATGATGATTTAGCAGATGCGGTGTTAAATGGCAAAACAACATGTCCTTCTATGCATATTGTGTTGCAATCGGGTTCTAATGTGATTTTGAAGCGGATGAATCGCAAATATACGCGTCAAATTTTCTTTGAAACGATTGATCGTTTGCGTGCTGCGCAGCCTGATTTTACATTTACAACTGACATTATTGTAGGATTCCCGGGTGAAACAGAGATTGATTTTCAGGATACCCTGGAGGTCATGCAGCAGGTTAAATTTGCTAAAGTGCATATGTTTCCCTATAGTGATCGTCCGCGTACACGTTCGGCTTTAATGCCCAATAAAGTGCCTCAGGAAGTGATTAAAGACAGAAAACAAACCGTGTTGCGTTTATCTGAGCAGCTCGCTTTTGAGATGCGTCAAGTTTATGTGAGTCGTCGAATGTGGGTATTGACGGAAAGTTTAGATGACAAGCGTCCAGGTGGGATGACAGGGCATACAGCAAATTTTTTGCCGGTTTGGGTAGAAGGAACGCATTTCACTTCTAACCAATTGGTAGAAGTGGAATTAGTTGCGAACACTCCGGAAGGGTTGATTGGACGTTTTATACAATAATTGGCATACGATTACATTTAGTGGACAAAAGGACAAACGACACCAAGGACAATAAGGACCTTAAGGACAAAGTGGACAGTGTAATTGTTGACAAAAATGTCCATTATTGTCCAAAAGTCCCCTGTCCAATTTGTCCTAAAGGTCCTTATTGTCCTTGGTGTCGTTTGTCCTTTTGTCCACTAAAATATGTTAGATATTAGATGAGAATTTCCTTCATGCATATTGACATAGCAGAACGGTTAAAGCCCTTTTCACATTCACCAGGAATCTCTTTCATTTTGCCTGGCAGTGATTATCAAGTGCAGGTTTTTCCCTGCCTCTTACGCATTTATCATTTGCGTGAAAGTTTTCCTGTTTTAGTGGCAGAACTGAAATTAGATGTGCAAGGTCCTATTCGACAATTCACAGTATGCAATGACTTAGAAAAAGGACGCATCAGTGTATGGGGAGAAACGAAGCAAGGATGGATGCGTTATCACTTATTCAGTAGCGCGGAACCTGGGCAAATTCGTCTTTTTGCTGAACGTACTCCACCGATAGGGCTTTCCCTGCATCAAGATCAAACCACATCTACTTTACAAAACGGAGATGTTCACACTATTTTAGGCCATACACAAACATTAGCGCCTTATCGAATTCCTGCATGCGATCGTCTCTCACTAGGTAATCACAAAGCGCAAGATGCCGATCTCATTAAGCGTCGCTTAAGCTTACAGGAAATTTTGCCTCTTTGGCATCGTTTAGGGCAATGCGTGCCTTCTTATCCTTGTACGGATTCCCCGGGCGGCACATTCGCTTTACTGGAAGAGTGTCGCGAATACATGGCACAAGGCAAGCCGGAAAAAACGGAACAAGCTTGGTTAAATCTTATGCAAACCGGCTTTAGTCATTTTTTAGTGCCACGGTTAGAAGATCAAGATTTTCAAGGTATAACTCCTCCTTTAGCCTCTCTTCATTGTTCTCCTTTGGGGCTTTTATCTGAGGGGGCAAAGTTAATTCGCCAACTATTTATTCAAATTAGCAATCATCATATTCATTTTCTGCCCCATCTTTTACCCTCTTTGTCTTGTGGACGTTTATTAGATATTCCATGGGAAGAAGGAACAATCAGTTTGGAGTGGACCAAAAAAACCATTCGCCGTGTTATTCTCTATTCGCAACAAGAGCAAGAAGTGAGAATGCATTTTCGTTCTGATGTACAAAGTTATCGCTTTAGGCAGAATCTGCATGACAAGGGAATCAGAAAATCTTGTCAGGAGACGCTCTTTCTACATAAAAATTGTCATTACTTCTTTGACAATTTTAATTAAATCAGTAAGATCGGGCTAACCAATTAATGAGATACCTAATAGATGATAGCTATGCAACCCCTTGATTTTGAACCACATTTTTATGATCAGATGATGCGTGTGATAGAAGGACGGCATCATCAACCCCATGCTATTTTGGGTTTGCACGAGTTTTTTGGAGAATGCAAAGTCATTCGCTTATGGCGACCGGGAGCTCAGCAAGTCTTTTTAGAGGTTTTTGGAGCCATTGTAGAAGCACGACGCATTCATGACGCCGGTTTTTTCGAGTATGTTGTGCCGCAACATACCACTCCAAAAGATTATCGTGTTTATCATCAGAATGGATTGCTGGCTCATGATCCTTATGCCTTCTGGCCGACTTTCGGTGAAATGGATCAATATCTATTTGGTAAAGGCGTGCATTACCAGCTTTATCAACGTATGGGAGGTCGATTGACCTTACATGAGGGTGTATGGGGAGCTAAATTTAGTGTATGGGCTCCTAATGCCAAAAGCGTGTCTTTAATCGCTGATTTTAATTATTGGAATGGCCATGCGAATCCGATGCGTACGTTAGGCTATTCAGGTGTATGGGAGTTATTTGTTCCAGGATTGCAAGAAGGCGAAAAATATAAATTTGAAATTTTGTCTCAACAAGGAGAGACCCGAATCAAATCGGATCCTTATGCCTTGATGAGTGAAATGCGTCCCGCTACAGCCTCTATTTTAGCGAACATAGAACGCTTTCAATGGCAGGATCAAGCTTGGTTGCAAGAGCGCTATCGACGTCTTTCGCAACCCTATCCGATGAGTGTTTACGAAGTGCATTTAGGATCTTGGAAAAAACGTAATGGATGGGAATTTTTAAATTATCGAGATTTAGCGCATGAATTGGCTCATTATTGCCAAGACATGGGATTTAATTATGTTGAATTGCTGCCTATTCAAGAGCATCCATTAGATGAATCATGGGGCTATCAAGTTTCGGGATTTTACTCACCCACTTCTCGTCATGGCACACCTGAAGATTTTAAATATTTTGTGAATCATTTGCATCAAAATGGAATTGGCGTCATTTTAGATTGGGTTCCAGGGCATTTTCCCACGGATGATTTTTCGTTGGGAAGATTTGATGGCTCCTCGCTTTACGAGCATGCGGATCCACGTCAAGGTTATCATCCCCATTGGCATACCCATATTTTTAATTTTGGAAGGCATGAGGTTTCTAATTTCTTAATTGCCAATGCATTATTTTGGTTTGAAGAAATGCATATCGATGGGTTGCGTGTGGATGCTGTAGCCTCGATGCTTTACTTAGATTATGGGCGAGAAAGTGGAGAATGGATTCCCAATGATTTTGGAGGAAAAGAAAATTTACAGACGATTGAGTTTTTAAAACATTTAAATTCGATTGTGCATGAACGTTGTCCGGGTGTGTTGATGATAGCAGAAGAATCGACTTCTTTTACAGGTGTTACGCATTCTACCGCACAAGGAGGGTTAGGTTTTGATCTCAAATGGAATATGGGATGGATGAATGATACTTTGCGTTATTTTTCTACAGATCCGCTGTATCGCACCCATCACCATCACGATTTGACATTTGGGCTCATTTATGCTTTTTCCGAGCGTTTTATGTTAGTGTTTTCGCATGACGAAGTGGTACATGGGAAACGCAACCTACTCAGTAAAATGCCAGGTGATATGTGGCAACAATTTGCCAATTTACGATTGCTTTTGAGCTATATGATGTGCCAGCCTGGGAAGAAACTGTTGTTTATGGGAAGCGAAATAGGACAATGGAATGAATGGAATTGCAAGAGCGAAATAGAATGGTTTTTGCTCGGTTTTCCCACCCATCATGGCATTCAAGCGGTTGTCAAAGATCTCAATTACACCTATCGCGCACATCCTGCTTTATGGGAATTAGATTTTCATTATGACACGTTTCAATGGGTCGATTTTTCTGATATGCACAATAGTGTCATTGCTTATATACGTAAAAGTCCACAAGAACAATTATTATGCGTGCATAATTTTACTCCGCAGTATTATGATCCCTATGTTTTGCATTTTGGGTCTTTCCAACATGTAGAGGAAATATTTAACTCAGATCATGAAAAATATGGTGGATCAGGTAAGCTGAATTCTCACCCAGAAGTCATTCATGATGCCTCCGGTGTTGTGATTGGCTTGCGCATTGCCCTATCCCCGCTTGCAACCATGATCTTTAAAGTCAGTTAATTTTTATACATATCATTCATTGAGAGATAAGAATGAAAAAAAGGCTATTGCTGCTGATTTTTTTATGGTTACCTTTTTATTCATACTCCGCTAATTACCGGTATGAATTATCCATCTGTGCTATTTTTAAAAATGAAGCTCCTTATTTAAAAGAATGGATTGAATTTCACCGATTAGTAGGAGTTCAGCATTTTTATTTGTATAGCCATAATAGCGAAGATAATTTTCAAGAAGTGTTAATGCCTTATATCCTCCAGGGTTTAGTGGAGTTGAGCGAATGGCAGGATAAAGGAATAGGGGATTTTAATTATACACAGTGTAAATGTTATACAGAATGTTTGAAACGCGCGCGTCATGTCAGTCGCTGGGTTGCTTTTATTGATTCAGATGAATTTCTCTTTCCAGTGAATGAAAAATCGCTTTTGACAGTTTTAAAAGATTATCGACAATTTGGGGGAGTAAGTGTCAATTGGCAAATGTTCGGGACATCCAGAGTAGATCAAATACCAGCAGGTGAATTATTAATTGAACATCTCATTTGCTGCGCGGATCCTCACCATGATGTCAATAAGCACGTGAAAAGCATCGTTCAACCTAAACGCGCGAGTCGTTTTACCGATCCCCATCGCGCGATCTATCGAGAGGGCTATTACGCAGTAGATACAGATAAAAATCCGCTTGGAGGTCCCTTTAGTCCTTATGTGCAAATGAATCGTTTAAGAATAAATCATTATTGGACAAGAGATGTTTATTATTTATGGAATGTGAAAATTCCTAGGCGACTAGCGTGGGGATATTCTCTTGAGTATGTTCTCAATGAAGCGGAAGCCTTTAATCAATCTGTAGATGGAACGATTTTACGCTTTGTGCCTGAACTCAAGAAGCGTGTTTTTAGTTTAGTGAATTAGTCATCAGTTTGTTATATTTTCTTGGTTATACGCGAAGCGTTTGGAGCTCCTAAGCAATTTCGTTGCTAATATCAAAAAGTAACAGTGACCTTTTTATACCATTTCCAGAAAATAACGTCATATTTGAGCGCGTCAAAGCCTCGGGATTCAACGATCGCAAATGGGTCCATATCGCATTGATATTGACCCATTTGCGATCGTTGAATCGCGAGAGCTTTCACGCAGCTCAAATAT
>JASBUW010000006.1 GCA_030147755.1 Parachlamydiaceae bacterium | reverse complement strand
TATGCTCAAGGGAAATTTAATGATACTCCTGGCTGTGAAGAATCGGAAAAAGTAAATGATCAAAATCAACAGCCTCCTTTAGTTGAACCTAAAAAGAAACCTCCTGTCAGAACAGAGCCCAAGAATTTAGAAGAACAATTAGCTTTAGAAGAAGCTAAAGCAGGAGCTGGTAAAGAAATAATGGAAGGAAAAATTAAAGATTCCCATTATCCATCAGAAGATTGGAAAAAAATGCAGCATACACATGAAATACATGATAGTTCTGAAATTAATATTCATTATTGGGAAAATCGACATACTGAAGAAAGACACAGCCATAAATTTAAAGAGCCAGAAAATCCTTAAATAGAGATTATTATGAAAATAAAATGCATTACAAATAAGACTTCAAATTTACCTCAAGAAATTTTACAGAATTATAAAATATCTTATAAAGAATTTTCGGTAAAAGAAGGAATTGAATATACAGTTTATGCCTTAGGGATGAACTATGGATATATCTGGTATTGCATTTGTGATAATAATCATTTTTTTTATCCAGAATGGAATCCATCTCCCCTTTTTGAAATTGTAGATAACCGCTTATCCCGTTATTGGGTTCTTGGATTAGGTGAAGATAATAGCAAAAAAGTTCCTCTTTTAAGTTTTCCTGAATGGACAAATGATGAATATTTTTATGGTGAGCTAGTTGATGGAAATAGCAATGATCCAAATGCGATTATTTTCAAGAAATATAAAGAACTCATGGATCTTGAATTTTCGGATTCCTCTATTACTGAAACAGCACAAATTGGAGATGAAGAATGGCTCATTTGTCCTAAATGCTTAGATGCTTGGCAATCAAAAAATAACCAAGATGCCCTTGTTAAATGTCCTAAATGTCAACAGGTTTTGAATAATCCTCGTTACAAACATGTGAGCCCTGGCTACTTCCAAATGTTGTGATATATTTATACACAAATTAATGTTTATGCTATTGAATTAAAATTGTAAAACAAATCCCTCATGGAGAACAATTATGAAAATCTATAGTGGACCCAAAAAAATGGACCATTTGATGTGTTAAATTTTTATGCTATCATTCCTAATCGATTAGGATGAAACAGGCTTAAAACAACTGCTCTACCAAAAAGATCAAGAAATTGGCTGCTTAGTGAAGGGAGAATTGGAAGAGTTTCGCCTTTTACATCCCACTTTAGGCGCTGAAAAAGTCTTTGCGATGGAGTTTAAAGGCACCTCTTTTTTCCCTTTGCAAGATTTTCGCTTTAATCTCTGTGCACTGCAAAAAGCAAATGGCTCTTTGGCTGAATGGACACGTTATAGTGCTTTTGGCGAAAAGCAAATCTACCAAGCAGAAAGTCATTCTTTTTTTTCTCCTTGGCATTTTGCCAATCGACGAGAAATTGAAGGGCTTGTGCTTTTTACTCATCGTCTGTATTATCCAGGGCTCATGCGCTGGCTAACTCCTGATCCTGTGGGCTTCATTGATGGATTGAATTTGTACGCATATGTGCATAACAATCCTTTTTATTATCAGGATAAAGATGGGCAAATAGCTCAAGCCATCCCAATAGTCGTAACTCTTGTTGAATTTTCTTGGGGAGCCACTGTGGCAGCCGCGCCGATTTTATTACCAGCAATCGGTTGTACAATAGGAACTGCTCTTATTGCCTATGGTGTTTATGAGCTTGCTGTTTATGCTCAAGGGAAATTTAATGATACTCCTGACTGTGAAGAATCTGAAAAAATAAATGAACAAAATCAACAGCCTCCTTTGGTAGAGCCCAAAACTAAAAAGGAAAAGGAATCAGAATCTAAAACTAAGAAAGAAGAAAGAAATGGAGCTATAAATAATAATCCATTTACAGGAAGTGTTTCGAATGATGTAATACTAGTAGATGAACATGGAAATGCTATACCTGTCAAAACAGGACAATATGTAACTGGATCTCAAAATGGCGAGTGGTTACAAGTAAGAGATGATCGAGGTAATCCAACAGGATTGCGCAAAGATGGTGCTCATAGCCCACAAACCCATAAAGATCCAAGAGCATTACAGCCTCATGCTCATATCCCCGAAATTAATAACGCTGATGGAACGCCATGGATGCCAATCAATCATTAAATCGATCTTTTAATTATGGAGATGTAGTTGTTATAAAGCAGGATGCTCCTCTGTGTTATAAACCTGGTTCATGGGGTAGTATTTGTGGTGTTCGAACTATTGATAATTTAGACACTTCCCAACGTTTCAAACAACCCCTTAATTCTAAATTGTATTTAATAGAATTTGATGACGGCGAAACCTTAGAAATTCCACAGAAATTTTTAACTATATAAAAATGGGCGAATGGCTCAATTAAGCCGTCCCCATAGTCGTGACTCTTTTTGAATTTTCTTGGGGACCTACTTTAGCAGCGACGCCTGTTTTATTACCAGCAATCGGTTACACAATAGGAATTGCTCTTATTGCCTATGGTGTTTATGAGCTTGCTGTTTATGCTCAAGGGAAATTTAATGATACTCCTGACTGTGAAGAACCTGAAAAAGTAAACGATCAAAATCAACGACCTCCTTTAGTTGAACCTAGAAAGAAACCATCCGTCAAGGCAGAGCCCAACAATTTAGAAAAACAATTAAGCCTAGAAGAAGCAAAACACAAACCAAGTCAAGCAGACGATGAAATAATGGCAAGAAAAATCAAAGACCCAAATTTTCCACCCAAAGATTGGAAGAAATGCGCCCCAAAGATAATTGTCGCTATATAATTGTTGACGAAATTCTTGCTTTTATCCAACGCAACACTTCTTTGGGAGCTAAAATTGAATCTGCAAGAAGAGAGGATATTCCTGAATATCTCCTGTAA
Source organism: Parachlamydiaceae bacterium (assembly GCA_030147755.1). Lineage (GTDB taxonomy): Bacteria > Chlamydiota > Chlamydiia > Chlamydiales > Parachlamydiaceae > JASBUW01. The sequence continues at coordinate 892 of JASBUW010000006.1, read as the reverse complement.
CGGTATGTGAAGCTGTGATAAATTCAATTCTACATGCAGACTATTCAACGAAGAGATCCCCTATTCAAGTGGCTATTTTTGATGATCGCTTAGAAATCACAAATCCAGGACCTTTGCCGTTTGGATTAAGTTTAGAAACTGCCTTATCTGGCGTTTCTCAATTTCGAAACAAGGTGCTAGGAAGAGTATTCCGAGAGCTGCATTTAATTGATCAGTGGGACTCCGGTCTCAATCGAATCAGTGATATTTGCAGGCAACAACAGATAAACCCACCTAAATTTGAAGAATTAGATCACTTTTTCAGAGTGACGCTTTACCCAAGAACAGCAAAAATTGTTCCTATTCAACCATGGCATATTCCAATTATCGAACATATCCAGCAAAACAATAAAATTTCTGCTATGGAAGCCGAAAAACTATGGAAAGTGACTCGCAGAACTGCCACAACTCGTCTGAAAAAAATGTGTCAAGAGGGATTGCTTGTAGAACTTTCTACTGGAGCATTCGATCCTTATAAAACCTTCATCCTAGCTGAACCTAGAAACCAACCTAGAAAAACCTAGAAATCCAGGATTTCTAGGTTCAAAAATCAAACAAAAGCATTTTAGAAGTAATGCTACAAATCCTTTCATAATGAAGATATTAGAACCTTGTGTTAAATCTATTTGGTAATCTTTATGTGTGAATTTTACACGAATTCTCACTATCTATCTACCATTCCCACATTGAATATTTTGTAGAAGCATGATAATTATATAACGTCAATTATTTTTGCCGGGCAGCGACAATTATCTTTGCCGGTATTATCTGCTTATAGAAGCAGTCGCTATTTAGTTTTCTATGTTTTCCTTTTTGTGTGTTTTTCCGATCTTGCTATAGCTTCTTTTTTTCT
>JASBUW010000078.1 GCA_030147755.1 Parachlamydiaceae bacterium | reverse complement strand
AAAACAAAAATATATAAAAAAAACTATAATTTTTTTTTTCTACCTTTCCTCGGCCCATTTGCTTCACTCCCGCTTCTGCGTTGCCCTTTTATGAATCACTGGTTATTTAAAAAAATTATCCTGCGATTATCCAGGCTGCGTCACTCTTGTGATTTGACAAAATCAACAAATTTTGTATAACGCCGTTATAACCAATGGGACAAAATAATCGTTTCGCTTTCATTCCTCCTTTTAGTGCAGGAAAGCGTTCGGGTATTGCCTCAGCTTTGGCTAAAACAGAAGCAATGCTCATCACAGCGATGCTTTTGCAACGTTTTCGCATTGATCTTCCTCCAAACACTGAGGTCAAGCCGTTTACAACCATTCTTTTAACAAATCGTCCTGATACAAAATGGATGTTGATTCGCAAACGCTAATTTAAAACTTGAAGGAAAGACAAGTGAATGCAGTAAATTTTTTAAATTCAACGTTATTTATGGGCGCAAGACCTGTAGGAAATGTATTAAGTCAATGTCAATTACCTGATTTATTTAATTTAAGATTTACTTCTCGTCTTCATTGTGGACAGGTGAATCGATTTCTTAAAATTTTTAATTTTTCCACGCAACCCGATGAAACTGACAAGACGGCTGATCCTTGTTCACCCTCTATTTGTTCTTTTACTAACTGGATAGAAGCCGCTTCTTCGGATGAAAGGAAATGGTCTAGGTTACGCAGCGCTTATCAAGTAGCCAGCTGCATTCAGCGAGTCTCGCTTTCTACATGTCCGCCACAAATCCAAGCCTCTCTTTTTCTTGTTCAAGAGCAAGCTTTAAAATTTAAAGAGCATTGCAAAGAGCATTATGATAATCAGTTAGTCGTTCAACTTTTCAAAGAAACGCTTGAAGATAAATTTTTGCCCTACTTAGCATCAGATTTGATAAAATCTTCATCACCAACAAGAGAAAGTTTGTTTGGCGACCATTTCATTTGTATTTATTATCAACACTGCATGCATACCTATGGAAATTTACCTCGCCAGGATAAATCCTTTTTTTTACAAAGGATGTTAGAAGCGCAAAAACGATCCTTACAATTTCATTTTACAGCAGAGCAAGAAGCTTCTAATTGCTTGGCCAAATTGGAAGAAAAAGTAGAAATGCAAGAGCAAAAGGAGGAAACAAGGGTTTTAGCTTCAGTTGAGATCGCTCTTCCCTATAAACCTTCTTCTGAAGTTTATCTTCTCCGGCCTCAACTTGAATCTTTATTAGGAAGAGTAAACCCTTACGATACTTTGTTTAAACAGTCTATAAAAGAAGGGAAGATGGACTGCCGGCATTTTTTGAATGAAGTATTTTTTTTTCATTTGACCACGCCTAGTTGCAAAAGAAGTCGAGCATTTTGTAATTTTAGCTTTGAAATGCTTTTTAATTATTTTTCATTTTTAATACATTTTTTGAGTTTACCTGAGGAAGATTTAGAAGAATTTTTTACACTTTGCGATATCTATTTAATAGAACTATTTTTTTCTATTCGCGAAAGAGATTCCTTTTGGGGCAGTTTAAAAAATAGGTTTACTTTATTACAAGATGATCCTTCTTATCCTTCCAGAAGTCTTTTACTTGGACGCATCATTCATAAAATTATTAACTATGCTCCTTTAGAAACTTTATCTCACATAGTCATTCATCAGCCTCAAGCTGTAAAAAACAGGCTTTTAATTTTTTTTAATACTCTAAACCAGTCTGAGGCCCATCATCTTTTTAACATCCTTTTTGATGTAGACATGATCAGTTTAAAAAAGTCTGATCTGACAGATGAAAATCTTTATTTTCTTCTTAGGATATTTCTGGAGGTAACTCATCAGCTTTTATCAACAGAAGGTGTAGACGCGGTATGGCAAAAAACCAACTCTACAGGTGATACAATTTTTCATCTCTTATTACAACACAACTCTCCCGATAGTTATTTAATCATGGGTTTGCTACTTCAGCAAGGCTCCTCTCATTTACCTGCGAGACAAGGATTTATCGACTCATTGACTGGCGAGCAAAAAAGCGCTATCGAAGCAGCTTTACCCAAACAAAAACATTCTTGCTCTTTATCTTAAAACCGATTTTTGATGTTATTTTTGTATATCTCTCAGCTTGATATTGTATGACAATCAAACATATTTTATATGTTTTTATGGACCAAACAAAAAGGAACTTATGATGATGAATTTATATCGTTTTATTGCATGGGGAGCCATGTGCACTTTGCTTTTTGCAACTAGTCAAGCTTATGGCGATCAAGAGGGTACATCTTTTGAAATTGCCAATCTTGTAGAAAATGAACAAGAGAATCTTGAAGAATTAGAAACTCTAACTACAAGAGCACGCTTTCATTCTAGAGAAAGAGGGACTTTTACTTTAAAAGATCTGAAAGGATTTTACATCTTTGAAGGAAGTTCTCCCGGAGGGGCACAAGGAGCGGCTTTAGGATTATCCGTGGTGGAGCTTTTTAGAGTTGCTATGAATGATAATGGCACGGGTGTAGTCACCTATATCAGCTCGCGTTCTTCCAATAATACAGGCCAAATTAACTATGTCCAAAGTCAATCGCTTCCCGTTGAAGTGGTTAGCCTTAATTCACAGGGGATTGCACGACTCATCATTCATGGATGGCCATTACAAGGTCTGGATACTCATTTATTACTTATGTTTAGAAAACGCACTAGTGAAATAGCCGGTGCTGCGGGCCAAAAAATAGCTGTCATACAACAACCGGGTTCAGTAACGCCTATTCCACCTGATTATGCAGGCGCAATTATCGATTATAAAATCGTCAATCAATTATGCAGATGCGAATGTAAGTAAATTTTTTAAATATTAAGCAAGAATTATCATTTAAGGATTTAGTATGAAATTTTTACGTTATATGATTACAACCAGCGCATTATTCATCATGCCTTATGCATCTGTAAACGCTGACGGTGATTTAAAGTGTAAATGCCATCAAAAATGGTTTCAATTAAAAGAGTTAAAAGGAACTTATGCAGGTTTGGCTACGACGGTAGGAGGAGTGCAATTTCCTGCTGAAGGAAATACATCTGTCGAACTTGCTCGATTAAAGCTAAAAGAAGATGGCACAGGAGTGACGACTTTTTTCAACACGATTGCTTCTAATAGCTCTGGAGAAGTCACCTATCTCGAATCTTCTGTGTTACCTGTACAGGTGATCAATCTTAACGCAGAGGGAGTTGCCAAATTGGTTGTCCATGGATGGCCTTTAGCAGGGCTGGATACTTATTTTGATGTGATTTTTAGGAAGGATGGCGGTCAAGTGATTGGATTCAGCGCAATTCGTGTTGCGGTTGTGCAACAACCGGGATCCACTACGCCTATTCCCTTGGATTATGCCAATGCGATTATCAACTATAAATTTATTACCCAGTTTGGAAAAGCTTAGAAAATAGATTATAGTAATTGCTTACAGCGCATCTAAAAAGGCTAATGTGGTTATAGTGCTACTGCACAGATGATAAACAGCCTTTTTAGGTACACTGTGAATGAACGATTAAGCTTGAATCAGCTTGGATGGACCCCATGGACTTGATGGACCTTATAGACCTGATGGACAAAACAAGTCACACTTTTTTGTCCATCAGGTCCATGGGGTCCATATCGCAAGCGGTAAGATAACGCATTTAAAATTAAACTTGATTTTTTATTCTTAAGAAGGCAACTCAATCAGGAGTAAGATCAACTCAAAGCTTATCTCCTGAATATGAAAAATTGGCTCAAATTACTCCTCATTCCCTTGTCTTGCTTAGCGAGTTCTATGCTATCAGCTGAGCTAGTTGAGTTAGATCTGGACACAGCTGTTGAACGTACCTTACATCTTGCTTATCCTTTACGGATTGCTCAGAATGAAGCAGATGCTAAACGGGGTCAAGTGCAGCAAGCCGGTCTTTATCCCAATCCTGAAATCGCTTATGAAGTCGAAAATTTTGGGGGAACGAATGCGTGGAAGGGATGGAAGAGTCGCGAAGAACGGTATACTTATTCGCAATTGTTTGAAACGGCAGGCAAAATCAATACGCGCGTCAAAGCTGCCTCTTATCAATATTATGCCGCTTTAGTGGGATACGATGTCTCCAAACTCATCGTATTGAATCGTCTTAGTCGTTCCTTTATTCAAGCAGCAGCTGCGCAAGAGCTCTTGAATATTACACACGAACAAATGGGCATTGCGCAAGAGGTCTTACGCATTGCGACTAAAAAAATAGAAGCGGGTAAAGCGTCGCTCATTCAGAAAAGTAAAGCGGAAGTAGCTTATTCCACAGCTGTTATTGCCAGAGATAAGGCAGAAGTAGACTTTGCGACAGCGAAGCGCAAATTAGCGGTGAGCTGGGCAAGTGTGTGCCCTGATTTTGATGTGGTTTTGTACCCTCTTTTTACTATTTCGCGTCCCATTCCTTTAGGAGAATGTTTAGCTGATCTCTGCAATCAACCCGAGATTGTGCAAGCGCTCTATAATTACTGGAGTGCCAAAGAGAATTGGCGCCTGCAAAAGAAAAAAGCGATTCCAGATGTCACGTTGACGACAGGTTATAAATTTGCTTATGAAAATAATGATCAAGGACTCATTGCAGGCATTGCTCTGCCTTTGCCTATTTTTGATCGCAATCAAGGGAATGTGCGCCAAGCTTATTTCGAAGTCATCAAAACGGGCAATCAAGGGAAGCAGTTGTGGATCATTCTAGAAGCTAAGCTCGCTATTCTATATGAAGAACTAGTTCAAGCTTATGAAGAAGCGGAACGCTTAAAAACAGTTTCATTGCCTTCTGCTGTTCAAGCTTTTGATTTAGCGCAGAAAGGTTATCGTGAGGGAAAATTTGAATATTTGGATGTTTTAGATGCCCAAAGAACTTTATTTGATGTGAGAGTGCAATATTTGAATACGTTAACGCTCTATCACCAAAAACGGGCGGATATTGATTTTTTAAACAGTCAAACGGATTAAGCTCATGCGCTATAGTAAAACTCTTTTCTTGGGAACTCTTCTTCTTTTAGGGGCGGCTGCCGGAAGTTTGTACTTTTGGGAAAAAGATCTTGTTTTGCAAGGGATCACGCCACCGGAAACACAGGAAATAGCGTCTGCTGATCCAAAAGAGGAAAAACCCGCACACGAAGAGCATGAAGAGGGCGTGATTAAATGGACTGAACAACAAATGCAGCAAATGGGATTAACTATTCAAGTAGCTGGTTTTGGTACGATCAAGCAAGTCATTTCTACACGTGGAAAGATTATTTTAGAACCTGATCGTTTAGCGCATGTGATTCCCAAAGTAACGGGAATTGCCAAAGATGTTTATAAAAACATCGGCGATATTGTGCGAACAGGTGAAATGATGGCCGTTTTGGAAAGTTCTGAAATGGCAGATGCCAAAGCTGCTTATTTAGCTGTTTTAGCGAAATCACGCTTGGCTTATTCTTCATTTATGCGCGAAGAAAAGCTGTATCGCGAGCAAATTTCAGCGGCGCAAGATTATCTCAATGCCCAGAATCAATATGAAGAAGCCGTGATTAATGTTCAGTTAGCCGAGCAAAAACTGCTTGCTCTTGGTCTCACTTTGCCAGAAATTCATGACTTAGCCCAGCAAAAGAATCCTAGCTTGCGTTTTTACGAAGTGCGTGCTCCTCTAGATGGCACGGTAATTATGCGTCACATTACGCAAGGGGAATTTATCGAAAACACGAAAACAATTTATGAAGTGGCGAATCTTAGCACAGTATGGGTGGAGATTGGCATTTATCCGCGCGATTTGGATCGCGTGAAAGTAGGGCAATCAATTGATGTCATGTTGCCTATAGGACAGCAATCAGCAGAAGCGCGCCTCATTTATGTTAGTCCGATTGTCACCAATGAAACCATTACGGCAACTGCGGTTGCGCAATTAGATAATGCGCGCGGATTATGGCGGCCGGGTGTTTTTGTCAAAGTGGATATCTTAGTGGATACTCTTTCCTTTCCTATAGTTATTCCCACTGAAGCCATACAAGATATCGATGGAGAAAAAGTCGTTTTTGTTGTGACGTCAAAAGGGATTGAAAAAAGAAAGGTTAAGTTAGGACTAAGTGGACGCGAAAATGTAGAAGTGCTAGAGGGGCTACAGCCGGGCGAACGCTATGTTGCGACACAAACCTTTTTAATTAAAGCAGAATTAGGAAAAGGTGCAGTCGATCATGATGATTGAAAAAATCTTAAAATTCTCTTTGACGTATCCTTTTGGTATTTTATTTCTGGTCTTGTTGACCGCTATCTACGGCATTTACTCTTTAATTCATCTTCCCATTGATGCCGTTCCGGATATCACCAATAACCAAGTGCAAATTAATACTGTGCTGCCAGGGTTTTCTCCTTCGCAAATGGAAAAGCAAGTCACTTATGTAATTGAAACCTCTTTAGCAGGTATTCCGGGACTGCAAATGACGCGTTCTTTGTCGCGCAATGGATTTTCCCAAGTCACAGCCGTGTTCAATGATGATGTCGATATCTACTTCGCGCGCCAACAAATCAATGAACGCCTCAATGAAATCAAAGAAAATTTGCCGGAAGATACAGAAGTGCGTATGGGTCCTATTTCCACAGGATTAGGGGAAATCTACATGTGGACCGTCGATTTTAAGCATCCCGATGGTAAAGGAGCAACCATCAAGAATGGTCAGCCGGGATGGCAATCGGATGGCACCTATTTGACACCGGAAAAACAAGAGCTCAAAACAGATCTTGCCAAAGCCTCTTATCTGCGTACTGTGCAGGATTGGATCATTAAACCGCAGTTGAAGGGAGTTCCGGGATTAGCAGATGTCGATTCGATTGGCGGTTATAAATTGCAGTATCACGTTCAACCTAATGTGGAACGCATGATTGCCTTAGGATTAAGCTTTCATGAAATCATTTTGGCTTTGACCAAGAATAATATTAGTATTGGTCCTGGTTATATCGAGAAGGGAGGCGAATCTTATTTAGTCAAATCAGATGAAAAACTCGAGAATCCGCGTCAAATTGATATGATTGTGGTGGCGACGCGTAACGGGATTCCTATCTACGTGCATAATATTGCCGATGTGGTCATTGGAAAAGAAATGCGCACGGGAAGTGCCTCTCAAAATGGACATGAAGCCGTTGTGGGGACCGCTTTAATGCTGATTGGAGCCAATAGTCGGACGGTGTCGCAAGCGGTCGATCAAAAGTTGATGGAAATCAATAAAACGCTTCCTCCCGATATTGAAGCCAAAGCGGTGATTAATCGCACGAAACTCGTGAATGCCACCATTAAAACCGTTGCTAAAAACTTAAGCGAAGGAGCCTTGCTCGTCATCGCCGTCTTATTTTTATTTTTAGGGTATTTTCGTGCCGCTTTGATTGCGGCGCTTGTGATTCCCTTGTCGATGCTTATGACAGCCATTGGGATGACGCAACTCAAAATCAGTGGGAATTTGATGAGTTTGGGAGCGATCGATTTTGGACTTATCGTCGATGGAGCAGTGATCATTACCGAAAATTGCCTCAGACACTTAGCGAATAAACAACATGCTTTGCAGCGCGATTTAAACTATAAAGAACGCGTACAAGAAGTATTGACGGCTAGTCGAGAAATGATTCAACCTACCGTCTTTGGACAAGCCATTATTATTCTCGTTTATTTTCCCATTTTAGCTTTCTCGGGTGTAGAAGGGAAAATGTTTTATCCCATGGCTATGACCGTCATTTGCGCTTTAATTTCCGCCTTTATTTTATCGCTCACGTTTGTACCGGTGATGATTGCGTTACTTGTCAAAGGACATCTCAAAGAGAAAGAAAACATCTTATTGGTATATGCTAAAAAAGCTTATCGTCCTTTAATTGAAAAAGTGCTGCACATTCCACGTTTGATCATGGGCGCTTCTTTGACGGCTGTGATTCTCTCATTTGTGCTTTTTTATCAATTGGGACAAGAATTTGTGCCCACTTTGGATGAAAAAGACATTGCCATGCATGCGATGCGTATTCCGAGTACCTCTTTAACGCAATCGACCGACATGCAAAAGCAAATTGAGAATACGGTTTTGAAAATGCCGGAAGTGGCCTATGTTTATTCAAAGACAGGAACAGCCGAAATGGCTTCTGATCCTATGCCTCCGCATGTTTCTGATACCTTCATTATTTTGAAACCAAGAGAAGAATGGCCGGATCCTGATTTAGCCAAAGCGCAACTCATTGAAAAAATCGAAAAGGCAGTGGAACAATTGCCCGGCAATAATTATGAATTTACGCAACCCATCCAAATGCGTTTTAATGAACTGATTTCTGGGGTCAGAAGTGATCTGGCTGTGAAAATTTATGGCGATGATTTTGGTCCCATGCAAAAAACCGCCGAGCAAATTGCAGCTGTCTTAAACACGATTCCTGGAGCAGCCGATGTGAAAATTGCACAAACGACAGGATTGCCAGTTTTGGATATTCAAGTCGATCGTGAAGCGGTAAGTCGTTTAGGGATTAACGTGTCAGACGTTTTAGATGGAGTGGCGATTGCCATGGGCGGCGGAAAAGCGGGACAACTTTTTGAGGGCGACCGTCGTTTTGATATCATTGTGCAGTTGTCGGAGGATTTAAGACGCGATCCTGTGGCGTTAGGCAATTTGCCTGTTCCTCTTCCCAAGGTCTCGGCGGATAGTACGACCGGTGATCAAATTCATTTTCCTTATGCACCCTTAAATGAGGTAGCGAATTTGAATATTGTAGACGGATTGAATGAGATCCAAAGAGAAAATGGCAAGCGTTTTGTGGCTGTGCAGGCGAATGTGAGAGGTAGTGATTTAGGAACTTTTGTAGAAAAAGCCAAAGAAAAGATTGAGCAGACAGTGAAAATTCCAGATGGCTATTGGTTAACGTGGGGAGGGCAATTTGAAAACTTGCTTTCAGCACGGCAGCGCTTATTGCTCCTCATTCCCATTTGTTTTGTGTTGATCTTTCTGCTTTTGTATACCGCTTTGCACTCTGTCCGCGAGGCCCTCATTGTGTTTACAGGTGTACCGTTGGCTTTAACCGGAGGTATTCTAGCTTTATGGATGCTTGACATGCCCTTCTCTATCTCAGCAGCCGTTGGATTTATCGCTTTATCGGGAATTGCGGTGCTCAATGGACTGGTTTTAGTGACTTCTATCAATCAACTTCAGCAAGAGGGGAAACCGGTTGAAGAAGCGATTATTGAGGGTGCCTTAATTCGTTTACGTCCTGTCTTAATGACTGCTTTAGTCGCTTCTTTGGGGTTTATCCCTATGGCATTAGCCACAGGCACAGGCGCAGAAGTGCAAAAGCCCTTGGCCATTGTTGTCATTGGAGGGCTCATCAGCGCGACTCTATTAACTTTACTCGTCTTGCCTGCTTTATATAAAACTTTTGTGGGGCGCTATGAAGCGCCTGTTCAATAAGTAAGAACGCAAAGTCCACCATCGTTCATGTTGCACGTCGCGTTAACTTCTATTGTCATGACGTTGTTGGATAAATCCCAAATTGTGGACGTCGTGGACATAAGGCAAAGTTTAACTAATTGATTTCACTAAATTTTATGTCCACGAAGTCCACATCGTCCACCATGTCCACTGGTGTCCACAATTTGGGATTTATCCAATAACGTCTATTGTTATTAAAACTTCTTATATCATCATAATAAAATAACGATTTAAAAATTAAATATTAAATGTTATAATATAATTAAATATAAATTACATTTTAAATAATTATTAAATAATAAAATTAAAGGTTGTTTGTGTTTAATTTAGAAGGAAAAAAGCCTGATCCTCCCTTGGTAACAGCTGATGATTGGTTAACCTTACAGGAGGGGAAGAATACTCAGGCAGAAAAAAAGACATCCATTCATCAAGCATTTGAAGAATTAAGAACTGATTACCAATCACATATAGATCAAAAAGTCGGATCAAATAAATGGTCGGCTATCTTAGCTAATAAAGATATAGCGCTTTCTTTCTTGGATAAGTTTAGCTTATTAAAAGGGAGTTATAGTAAAGAAAAGCATCATTTAAATAAATTTGATTTTGGTGTGACAACACATGCTTCTACAAAAATTGAAGGTTATATTACTGAAGCAAGCAAGCGAATGGAATTAAGTGAAAAAGAACGCGCGAGTATTGAGCAATGGGTGGAAGATGAGCAAAAGTTTCGAGAAACGAGTTATGTTCTCGATGGTTTAAGAGATTTGCCTTATTTGGAAAAGTTGTTAGAAACGGGAAGCAATGAAGGCAATATGACCTTATGGGATAAGATAAGACTAGGACTAACACCCAGATTTCTGAAAACAGTAAGTGATACTCTTTCTAATAAAATTAAGAAGGATATAGAAGAATTAAAACCTAATCAAAAGATGAAACTATTAGTTGGGACATTAGATCATGAGGTTAGGCTTGTAGTGACAAAAGAAGAAAATGGGAATCTACTCTTAGAGTATTATGATACAGCGAATATAACAAGAAATAATGGTCAATTTTCAAGTAAAGGAAAGAGGGGAGGATTCGGGTCAATTAAAACGAGTGTGAGTCCTGAGTGGTTTGAGAGTAAAATAGAGGGATTAATCTATAATAAGCTGTACGCTAAATCAATGGATTCTATCCAAGCCTTATTGGAAATAAATCCTGCAACAAATGTTAAATGGGATGTGATCGGAGGAAACATTTTTAATGTAGGAATGATTCAAAAGGCGATGCAAGAATCTAATTCCTGTCCCTATCAATGTATATTTGCTGAATTTAAGCATCGATTTATGCTAGCTGAAGCCGAGGAGTTAAGCAAGAGGGGGGAGAGTCCCGAGCAAATTGCAGCCCTTGGATATGCACGGCATAAACTATTGAAGTGTCACATGGCAGAAGCTGCGTTAGAAGAAGCAAAAAGAAATCCTACTGCTATTGATTCTGATGTCTTAAAATATTTTGAGGAAAATGTTGAAAGAAGAAAGGATATATTTCATCTGTTAGAAGTAGCAGAGGATCCCGCAAAATATGAAGCTTTAATGACATCTTATAAAAAAAGTTTAGCTATTTTTCAAACAAGATCAACAAATAAGTGGGATAGATCGCATAAAAACTATTATGATATTGTCCTTGAACCTTTTCCATTCTCTGAGCTTCCTAACGAGCGGTTTGCAAATTTACTCTATCTGAATTGGCGTTTATCCCAGTCAACAAAAGCGGCTCACCTGAATGCTGAAGAAATTAAATCGCAGATTTTACCTTTATTTTCCAATGAAGAAGCTCCTTATATTTTATCAAAACATATGACCTTCCTTGAAAACTTAGAAAAAATGAGAGCCGCGCTTGAAACTGTTGATTTAAGCGAGTCTTTATTTTCTTTTCTTAAATCATTTGTTTCTTATCCACTTGAAATAGAAGGTGTTATTGTGCTCGATAAAGAGTTAAGGACACCTTATACACACCCAACTGAATCTAAAGAGCAAATAGAAAATATAACCATTCGTTTTATCACGGATTATCGCAATTTCCATACTACAGAAGAGAATGTTAAGCTACTAAACTTATGTTATAAGCATAATTTAATTTCGAAAAAAACATATGAGCCTGGGCTTCAAGCCCTTTCTGCTGATACGGAAAAAGATCGAGCCTCCAAACAAATTCTTGCAAATATAGAAGCACACAAACATTTTCAGAATAAGCGTACAGCTAATTTAGAATTAGACCTTCGTTAAAAAAATGCGGGCGTTACGCAGAAAACCATGCTTAAAAAAGTGATTACGGATAATTTGTTTTTTCTGTTTGAAATAAGATAAATGTTCCAATTCAATATAGGCTTGGATCAAGTGGCGCTGAGCAGGAGCAAGTTGAGTGTAGTAATGATCAAGTAGACGATGCGCTTGTTGATAGGTTTGCTTGCTGACGACGACGCGTTTTTGGCGTGAACGAGCCAAACGTTTAAGAAAGTACCACAGATCATACCGTTTAGCGCCTGTATCATTGCCTGCATGCTGGCGGTAAAGGAGAGTGGCTTGGTTCACGTGCTGAATATGACCAAAACAAGCAGCAACTAAAGCCAGCCACCAATCATGCATCAGCGCTTCTTGAGGAATAGGCAATGCCAAATCAATCAAAGCACGGTTCATGAGCAGCGTACACCCCGTCAACACATTTTGTGCTAACAAACGATTGAGAGACGTGTGTTCAGGATTTAATCCTGCATAACGCCAAAAAGAAGACGCAATTACTTTGAGATCTTGAGAAACGACCTTTAAATCTGTGTGGACTAGCAAGGGGAGGTGCGAACCATATTGGCGTTCCATCGCTTTCAGTTGATCTAAGCTAGCTTCTACTTTATGAGGAAGCCATTTGTCGTCTTGATCGGCCAACATTAAATAGGGCGCTTGGCTTTGGCGCATGAGTTCAGAAAAGTTACCTTTGATGCCCAAGTGCTTTTCATCAGACAGTAGGGTGATTTTGTGCGGATAAGCGGCTATCCATTTCTGTAAAATAAGGAGCGTTTGATCGGTTGATCCATCGTCGCGCACCCAAAGATGGAGATGAGGATGTGTTTGCGTTAAAATAGATTCAAGTAACTCTTCTAGATATTGCGCACCTTGATAAGTCGCTAATAAAACATCAACTTGTTCGCCCATATGATTGATATCCACTTTTTAAACGAGAAAGAAAATAATAGAAGTAAGATTTTAGCGCATAGCGAAATTGATAATCAAAGACAACTTGCAAAATTTCTTTCTGATTCATCAAATTAAAAGCTTGAACAGATTGATCAACAAAGGAATCGTGCTTTGTTTTGTAGAGTTGATGCATGAACAACTCTGCACCCAACCATTTATGTCCAAAGTAACGCCGCAAGGATTGATCATAGGAACGAAAATCATTTGTTTCTTGGCGCAGGTATTTTTGAATGGACTGTGCAGCCAAACGTCCACTTACCATAGCATGTCGAATGCCTTCCCATCCCAAAGGATTAATACTTGAAATGGCGTCTCCAATCGCTAGCACAGCACCTCGATGGCGTACGTCCTTTTGTCCTCGCGTGTAATAAAGAGTTTTGCCATGTCGATCTTCTATTTCGTAGTGACCGCATAAATCCAGCATGCGCTGTAAATATATTTTATAAGAAGGTTCATAAGGCACATATTTTTGATCTTGAAAGTAGCGAATGACGCCTACTTTCAGTTGAGAACCTGCCATGGGAAAAATCCAACTATAGCCTTGCGGCATCCAATGGTGTCCTAAAAAGAAATTAAGCGCATGCGCATATGTTTGATAAACATCTGGATTCACTTGAATGTGATATTCAATTCCTGTGGCGATGACGGTGCGGTGTTTGCTTGGCAGAGAGGCGAGCACTTTGCGTTCAGTGCCTGTCGCATCCACTAATACGGTGGTTGAGACAGAAAATACTTCACCTGTAATGAGATCTTTTAAGAAAACTTCTAGAAAGCGATCGTGTTGTTGATGGTGTTGGTATTGCCATCCCAGATGAAATTCGCCCCCGGCTCGTTCTGTTTCTGCCGCCAAAAAAGCACGCAGTTTGTCAAAGTCTACAATGACTCCTGAGGGAGTAGAGGAGGTCCAAATGGCTTGGGCTTGAGTGGAGCGAATGCGAAAGTGATTCCAATAAGTTCCTAGCACTGTTTCTGGCAGCTGAAACTTATCCATGAGCTCTAAGGGTGCCGCCCCGCTAGAATAATTATTCTCTAGAAAACTTTTGGCGCGATCGACGAGGAGAACGCGAAATCCTTGTTGAGATAGTTCACGGGCGCATTGTCCACCAGCAGGTCCGGTTCCAATCACCGTCACTTCATAACTCTTCATGCTCATTCCTTCTATCAGCTCTAAAGCTTTTAATAAATCATCTGACATTAAGGCGCCAGATCTATACACAAACAACTTCAAAAAAACCGATTTTTGAAGTTGTTTGTGTATAAAGAAGAACGTTGAAAATTGATTATAAATAACGTATTCTAGTGATCTTGGCGTAGCTATTAAGGAGGAGGTATTATGCAGATTATAAATCATGTGTATCAAAATGTTCATGATTATTGTCAGGATATCCCGGCTAACACCGGTAAACAGATGTGTTACGCTTTTATAGCTGCTTCTGCTATTGAACTTATATTTACCGGGGACCCTATAGCGGTCATAGCAGCCGGACCTCTTTCTCTATTAGCGACAGCTATTCATGGATTTGTCACTCCTTTATTTAAACATGCTGTGAATGGGCGAGATTTGACTATAGGGGAAGAAATGCTGCGTTCTTTTGTGGCTATTAGCATCACAGCTTGTGTGCGTACAGTTTTTTTGAAAACATATATTATTCAAAAATTATTTCTGGAAACAGTGTGTTATTGTACATTAATTGCTCTGGATTCTTCAAGATGTCGTATAGACTCTACTGCTATCATTTCCGTTTTTCCTTATTATGCGATTATTCCGGGAATCTTAAATGGGCAATTTTTAGAAAAGCTTCATTTTGCTAAAGCTTATTTTAAAATTTAGCTTGGTCTATAAGGACAAACGACCAAAACGACAGAAACGACCTTAACGACAAAGTGGACGAATGGTTTTGTCCACTTTGTCGTTAAGGTCGTTTCTGTCGTTTTGGTCGTTTGTCCTTTTTATTGTATCGAGGGAGGAGGGGGAGGAAGTTTAGAACGGCGAGTAATCGGAGGAGAGTCTAGGTAATGGCCTCCTTCAATGGCAGCAATCCGCTCTTCTAAAGGCGGATGAGTGGCAAATAAACGCGACCAAAAGGAATCATGTTCATTAAAATAGAGGTGGGCAAAGGGTTTGCCGCTTTTAGGCATATCTGAAATCTGTGATGCTCCAATTTTGCGTAGTGCATTGGCAATTGCTTGCGGATTGCGCGTATATTGCACTGAAGAGGCATCTGCTAAATATTCACGTTGACGACTCACCATAGCTTGTAGAATAGATCCAAAAAACCACATTAAAGATCCTGCGACTATGCAAATGAGCGCAATAATCAAAATGGGATTTCCACCCCGACGATCTTCATCATCTCGTCGCGATTCACCGCCATAGGCAGATCCTTCTAACAGACGTAACCCAATATAAGAGACAACAAAAAATCCCATGATCATAGCTGCTACACGCATTCCAATCGTCATGTCACGATTATAAATATGCCCAAATTCATGCGCTAAGACGCCTTGTAATTCATCGCGATTGAGCTGATATAAACATCCACGCGTGACAGCAATGGCGGCATTTTCCGGATTCGTCCCTGCCGCAAAAGCATTAATTTCCTCTGCTTCTATAATATAAATAGGCGGAACTGGTAAAGACGTGGCAATGGCGATTTCTTCCACAATGTTGCGTAATTGTCTTTCTTTGGGATCGCGCGTATAAGGATTGACTAATTCTGCGCCCATCGATTCAGCCACGTAACCGCCCCCAATTTGCAGATAGTTGACGTAGTTAAACGCAGCGACACCAAAGATAATTGCTAAAAGCCCCAATCCCATATAAGGAACAGGATGATAGGTATAACTCTCTCCCGCAAAAGTACGCATAGCCCATTCTGCTAAACCGGCTGCTAAAAAGGTTAATAGCATGAAAATGGTAATATAAAAGACAGTTTTGGATTTCGCTTGTCTTTGAGCTTCCCAAAAATTCATCACCATATGCACTCCCATCTTCCTTTAAGAGAAAGAAACCTTAGGTGCTTTTTTCACTTGTTGATCTTCCACTTGGAAGAGCTCAACCGGATGATGGCCAAATTTCGTGGCTAATAAGGTAGCAGGAAACTCTTGTTGAGTGGTGTTGTAGAGCATGACATTATCATTATAAGCTTGACGAGCAAACGCCACTTTATTCTCTGTGGAACTTAATTCTTCTTGGAGTTGCTGCATATTTTCACTAGCTCTTAACTGAGGGTAATTTTCAGCTAAGGCCATAATATTAGTGACAGCTCCTCTTAAGGCTGTGTCTGCTGTTACCAATTCTTTAATTGAACTCGACGTGGGACCGCCCCCTTGCTCAACTTGGGTGCGCGCAGCTTGGGCTTGATTACGCGCATTGATTACAGACTCTAACGTCGATTTCTCATAGGTCATATAACCTTTGACAGCTTCCACAAGATTAGGAATTAAATCATAGCGACGCTGTAATTGCACATCAATTTGGCTCCATGCATTATTCACTTGATTACGCAATTGAACCAAACGGTTGTATATCCCGACCCCCCATAAAACCAATAGAACAACCACGACCAAAATAATAATTAATAGGGTAGACATAGCGGACTCCCATGGTTAGAGCTAAATAAAATAATTTGCCTCTCTTCTTTTATTTTACTCCTTTGGAAGTTTATAGAGAAGAAGGTTAAATAAATTTTATCAAGCTTTTGAGTACTAAATGATTATATTAAAAATTTGTTGTTTTTGAATAATTTAATTAATTGATTTTTATTGTTTGCATTTTAATTTGATTTCAAACATTATGTTTATTTGATTCTAATTAATCAGATTTTATGTAAGAGTGAAAATTTTAAAGTGCTATCACTCTATAAACTAATTAATAATAAGGTATTAAAATATGTGTTGTCCTTTAGAGCAGACCCAAGGGGTCTTTATTCCGCAAGCTATTGCGCTTGAAGAGCGTGAAGAACGTAAAATTTACCATGTGAAAGGCATTGTAGAGCGAACGCCGCGTTCTTTAACAGAGCGTGTATTGCGTGTTTTTCAATATTTAGAATTGATTGAAAAAGTGGCAGAAGTCGTCGATGAGTCTTTTCATTTAGTGGGATCACTCATACAGCGTTACGCCCCTGTATTGATTTATCAAGAAGCGCGTCAATTACATCACGCAGCGCATGATATTGAACACTGTTTACATGCTACGTGCTTTATTGGGGATGTTTTTCGTTTATTAACAGGAAGATACTTTGAATCAGACGAGAAAGAAAAGAAAATATTTACTTATTTGCGTAATGCAGGACGTGTGTGTCATACATTTGCACACTTTTTGGCGACAGCAGATTTTCTAGCAGATCTCCAGCTTTATCCCTTTGGGCGTTTAGAAAAATATGTTAAATATGCGCCTGTCTTAAGTGCGACGGGTTATTTATGTTGGACAGTGGCGCTAGCCTGGAAAAGAAAACAAGACCATTTAATGTCTGATTTAGGGATCCATTTAGGGGGCTGTTTATTTGAATCTATTACGTTAGTCAAGACAATGGAGTGTTTAGCCTCCCATGTTTATATCATTAATAAAGTAGCGGCTTTTGTGGGAATTGTACAAGCAAGTTGTGTGGCTGAACGGTTAATGACGCCTGATCGAGAAGAAATTCGCGGGCAATTTGAGATGCCGGTATTAGAGAAGCACCACGATCATGCTGATCATGAACATCCTCATCATGGGGAACATGCTCCTCATGTGCACTTACATTTTCAGCCTGTTATAAGCTCATAGAAATACGTGTAAGAAATTAAGCGCAAAAAGGAATAAGCAAGGCGCTTTGAGTGTGCATCAAAAGAATATAAACGTTCGCTCAATGGTTTCACCTTAAGTCTTTTAAGGTTGCTTGTGCCGGCATTTGATGGACCAAATAGACCTGGTGGACCTCATAGACCTGATGGACAAAACAAGCAAACTCTATTTTAACAACTAGTTTTATCTATTTCTAGTACGCCATGTTTTGTCCATCAGGTCTATGAGGTCCACCAGGTCTATTTGGTCCATCAAATGCCGGCACAAGCAACCTTAAAAGACTTAAGGTGAAACCATTGAGCGAACTTTTACAAAAGGATAGTTGCATATTAATTTAATTACTTCGCTATTCACGGGTGAACTTTATAAAAGCCATTTATGAAGCCTTGTCTAAGTTTCAGTGTCTTCTATATCAATCAATAGCTATAGTAGTTATAGTATCAGCAGTTGCAGTATTAGTGTTTGTTTTTTCAGGTCCTAATAAATCAAGGTTACTAGCGGCACAGACTTCAGTTGCAAATGCTGCACCTAGTGCAATGTCTCCATGTATTCTAAAACACATATTGTCTGTTGATTTATAAAGCATATGCATAATTCCGACGGACATAGCCCAAGGCATTGTTGTAGCAAAAATATAATTTACGACTTTGGCCGGAACTGATGCCGTTCTTGCGTCAATTCTTTTGCAAACACCTCGCAGTGCAACATTTGTTACCCCTGAAATTGCGCCAAAAAAGAATCCTGGTATAAAATTTCCATTTGTTTGTGAAAGAACATGGTTAAAAAGCCCAGCAACCAATCCTCTATTATAAGGGTGACTTGCCAAAGAATACACTTCATATATTGGTTGATAATTTCCACTACTTCCAGTAGATGCTTGTGGTTCCATTATTTAAATCTCCTTGTTAATTTATAAGTTTTTGATGTTTATTTAATAACAAAATACAACCCTTAATTTTGATTAAGGGATCAATTATAAATTAATTGTTGTTTAAAATCAAGAAGAAGTTAAATATGTCTATTAGAATAAACTATAAACTTCCGCATTTATCCCCCTGTTTTTTCTAAAATCCCAAAATTTATCCCCCTGTTTTTTCTAAAGTAAGACTAAAATAAAGGCTAACATGCGAAGAGATTATCTAAAGTTTTAAAAAAAATTGGCGTAATGATCCCATTCGTGTTCCTTTGGCACAACGAATCGGCCACAAGCAATGCTGAAGTGGATTTTATCGCTATTCATAATAAAATGATCGTCCCTGTTGAAGTAAAATCAAAAATAAAAGGGGGAATGAAAAGTTTACATGTATTCCTAAGCAAGCATCCAAAAAGCCCTTATGGTATAAAAATTTCAGAAGGGATGTTTGGCAAGCATGACCACCTTCGCGAAATTCCACTTTATGGCGTGAAGAATATATAAGATCCTACTTAACGACAAACGACAATAAGGACTAAAATCATGATTGTCGTTTGTCGTTAAGGTCGTTTCTGTCATTAAGGTCGTTTGTCCTTTGATTTATCCACTAAAGTTACACACTACGTTAATTTACTCTCTGTTACATCTCTGTATATTTATTGAACTTTAATAAAATTTTTATAAGTAATCATTATTAATATGATAACATAGATTTAAATTAATAGTATTTATTTACAAAAGAGATAATTAATGAACACGGTTAGTTCTGGCAAATTACCTCATATTAAACTGCAAGCCGAGGCGACTGCTTCTTATGATTATAAAGGAAGAAGGTTAGCACTAGGGCAGAAGATGACGCGCTATGGAGTGGGAAAGGATGCTCGCTTCTTTGTCGCGATTCGTCTGATTGAAGGCTTAAGTTTATGGAACCGCTTAGTAGGCTTTGTGCTGGGCACACTGGCAGGTCGTTTGGTGGAAGTTAAGATAGGAAAACAAACTCTTTTATTCAATGTTGCCAGCATTTCCAAGCGCCTGCATTTAGAAGAAAGCGCGGTTAAAGAGGCGGCTCGTCAGGGAACACTTTTAAGTTTAATTGAGCAACATACGCAGGAAATGGAAAAAGTTCTTTTCCATTACGATCAAATCTTTAAACAATATGTCGCGAAACCTAAAGTGAAAATGGTTGGTAATGACAAAATGAAATTTAAAGACATGCTTGAAACGAAGGAAGCTGCTTTAGAGACAGGTCTGACCCCCCACGTTTTAATGAAAGCCATTCGTCAGGGATTAAGTATACAATGGGCAGATAATCAAGAAACACAACTTTTTGCTATTAAAGATAGAAAATTTATCGTGCATAAAGAATTCAATAGCAAAGGATTATTGCAGTTATCTTGTATAGGCGAGCAAATAGAGGAAAGTCAAAAAGGGCAACATTTTGAATTTATTAATCTAACAGATGCCAAGAAAAATATTTTCGTCCAACCTCAAAATACTTTAGAGGCTAAAGATCAGTTAGAGCGGTTAACAAAAGAACACCAATTGCTTTCTAAGATCCATGCGAATGGAGAGGCCTGGGGCATTCAACCGCCTTCCAGGAAAATTGTCAATCTTTCACAAGCTGGCCTTGTGGGTTATCTACGCGAAAATCAAACTTGTCACCTTTCTTTTCATCCGCGCCGACCGGAATTAAGAGATCGTTTAGTGGAGTTTCATCAATTATTATCAGGGCTCGATCATTTAGCTGACCAACACATTTTACATGGAAATATTAACCGTGAAAATATTTTGGTTAATAAAATCTTGCATATCAAAGGATTTGATCAAGCCATTGATGCGTTAACAGAAACAGATCTTTCTAAAATTGCAGCTCATACGAATCAAACTCTTTCGCATGTTTGTCCACAAGATTTGGTTTTAAGCGATGTCTTTGTTAATCAAGGACGAAAAGAAGAACTCATTGAATTAAAGAAAGCCCAAGACGTGTTTGCATTGGGTGTTGTCTTCTATCAAATGCTCACAAAGGGAAATCTCCCTTATGATCTAGATACAGAAGGTTATCCCCAACCTTCTAGTTTCCACGAGTTGCCTCCTCATATTCCGCAAGATTTACGAGATTTAATTACACACATGTTGGCAATTGATTATACGAAAAGACCCACGGCTAATGAGGCCTTACAGTTTTTCAACCTCTTCATGGAAACGGAATATTCTGCTGTTTATGAAGACATTCAAACTACTATCCAAAAAGAATATAAAGGCTCGTACCGTAAAGAAAAAAAAGAGAGCAAAGAAATAGTTTTAGCTCATTATGAACGCCTTTTAGATCAGTTTGCTGTGCAAAAAGATGGATCTTTAGTCAGAAAAAAAGACAATTTAAAAACAGGCTTAACTCCTCAAACTTTGAAAAAAGTGGTGAAAGCTGCCTTTTCAGTCGCTCCTTTTCAAGCGACAGCCATTGAACAACCAGATCGCCGTCTCTATAATATTTGGTATGACAAAAATAGCGAAGAGTTAGAAATTGGTTATGTCAATAACCTGATTGGGGTAGGTGGATTTGGTAAAGTCTTCACTTATGTCAATTTAACTCGCGGCACCACAGAAGTCATAGAAGAAGCATTTAAATATGCGAAAAAACAAAAAGGTCTTGAAGCTAAGCGAGATATTCAAAATGAATATCAAGTCTTATCTGATTTAGGTCGCAAATGGGGAATTCAAATTGGTCCACGTCGTATAGGTCTTATTTCTAAAACTTCAAAGAAAGGACGCCCCCAAAAATATGGTTATCTTTCTACCGGTTTATATGACAACACTTATGTGAAAGAAGTTAAAACAGCTCCTACATTAGAAAACTATCTTTTTGGTTTTCACCAACTTCTTTTTGGGCTTGATTGCTTGGGTAAGCAAGACATTTTGCATGGGGATATTAAACCAGAGAACATCTTAATGATGCAAACTGCAGAAGGGCATCAACTTGTGCACTTAGCCGATTTTGGCGGAGCGCGCAATGCACGCAAAATCACGACGCTAAGAAAATTGGCAGGCGGAGCCGGCTCTTCAGCGATTACTCCCGGCTATGCTCCTTTAGAAGATATTGAGCTTGCGCAAAGATTTGTGAAACAAAATCAAAGAGAGCAACTCATTGAATTAGAGAAAAAACGAGACGTCTTTGCGTTAGGTGCGGTCCTTTATTTGGGATTAACAGGTAAAAAACCTTTTCAAACAGATAAGCGTAGAATTCCGGGGCAATTAAAATCGCATGGATTCCCCATTTTATCCACTTACCAAGAGATTGATGCTGCTATTGCCGATACCGCAGAAAGACAAGCCTTGATTGAGCAAACTCCTCAGGTAATTAAGGATCTGATTAAAAATATGCTAGATCCCGATTATACGAAGAGACCTTCGCATGCACAGGCGCTACATACTTTAGAAACCGCTCTGCAAAGTCAATATCCAGATTTATTCCAAAAGATTCAGGATTGTCTATCTAACTATGGCAAATAATAGATGTTATTTCAGCTATTTGTAGCAAGTTGCAATGCCTGCAATAAATATATTTATCTATAAAGATTCATATTTTTATCTATTCACTTTTCAAATTCCTCTCTCTGTTCTCTGTGGCTCTGGGGGGTAAATAATAAAAACCATAGAGCCATAGAGAACACAGAGGGTTTTAGCAAAATTCTAGACGTAAATAACTTAAATCTTTACATGTTCTTAAAAAAATCTAAATAAAAGAATTGACATGTTTTAGGTCAAAAGCTAGATTGAGGTTAATAGACAAAGTTGTTTACTCCCACTCCTCCTGTATTTGCTTCTATCGCACGTTAAGCCCGCTAAGAATAAAAGCAGCTGGTTGAATAAGTAGCTTAATCGGCTGAGATTTTTAATTTTAAGTTAGGGAGGTATAATCGTGCAAACTAACAAATTAAGCAAATTTCAGTCCTTTGTACAACAAACATTCCAATTCTACATGAAGAAAGTGGAAGGCGTTTTTCAATGTGGAATTCATTCTGAACAGGATCTATCTCGTTGTTATCAACGCATAGATTCAAGAACACGGATTTTTCCTCGTAAAAACTTTACTGAATTGGACTAAGTGCAGTCCTCACTTTCAGTTTAGAAGCCAAACGACAAAATAATATTCTAGCTGATTGACAAATTTTTTAGGTCACGCCTATATGACTCTAAAAAATTTGAGCCGTCTTGATTTTAAATAGATTGACAAGGGGGATATCTATGTCAACATCTCATTTAATATCTAGTAGATCTTTTTATGACACTGCAGAAGCAGCTGTTTCTTTTGCTAAAAAAGTAACACTCATAGAAAGAGCTCCAAAAACGGCTCTATTTGGCATGGGATTAGATTCACGTTTTGCTGTCGCAATTAAGACTTTTCAAGAAATGAGCTTGTGGGAAGCTCTCATTCATTTATTGAATAAAAGAGCCTTTGTAAAAATAGAGCATGAAGGGCAGCCTTTATTAATTAAAATCAGTGATATTGTCAGTCGCTTGTACGTAAAAAAAGAAAAAGTTTTAGAAGCAGTCCAACAAGGAACGTTAGTACAGTTCATGACGACACATGCTTTACAAATGCAAAAAGTTTATTTTAAATATGATGAAATTGTCAAACAATATGAAGCGCGTTATACCGATTTAACTGACAATAAAGAAGTTATTCTTAAAACGATTAAAAAAGCTCTTGAAACAAATCAACCTCTCGTACGTTTAGCAGGAAAAAAACATCTCGAAGTGGGAATTCTGGGAAAATTCATTGGAAAAGGTTCTTTTGGAAGAGTGTCAAGGGTGACAACTTATACCTATAACAAGAACAGAAGAAAATTCACCAAAAGACAAGAAGCTCTCAAATGTGCTCGTCAACAATTCAAAAACTTGGGGAGAAGAGACGCTAAGCGTAAAGAAATGCAAGAGCATGCCAAAGGTGATATTGAAAATGAAAGAAAACAATTGGAAAAATTCCCTAATAGAGTATGGGGGATTCAAATAGCGCCTAGAGAAGCGGGAGAAATTACAATAGAAACTCCAGAAATAAAACAAAAGGTTGGCTATATAGATTTTGAGTATGATCAAAACTATGCCATTTATATCGATTCTATTCATCAAGATCCTGCAGCGAAGACCACTTTATTTTCAAATTGCCTTCAGGAGTTTCATCAAATTCTACATGGTCTGTGTTATTTGAATCAGCGCGGGTTACTACACGGAGATATTAAAGCTGAAAATGTTCTGCGAGATGAGAAATTTGCTCATATTGCAGATATGGGAGGCGTTTGTGATGCAAAAGAGACATGGAGTGTAGAAAAATTGTCTGGAGTCACAAGATCGGCTTCTCCTGCTTATTCTGTCAAAGAAGACTTGCTCAAAGCGTGCGAAATTGTGGAAAAAGCTAAAAAACTTGACCAGACAAAAGAGGAGGATCGACGCATGTATCAACGCTTACGCAGAGAAATCATTGAATTAGAACAAAAGCGCGCTATTTTTTCAGGGGCTTGCGTTCTTTATAGAAGGTTGACTGGCCATCTACCTTTTGAAAAGTTTGATCACTATGGTTTCCCTGTTTTATCTTCTTATCAAGAACTCGCACGTGCAGATATTCCACCGGAATTTAATAGTGTATTAAAGCAGATGCTAAGTGCTGATTATAAAAAGCGCCCCGCGCATGTTTTCAGAATTTACGAAGAAATCCTCGCTCAACGTTTTCCACAACAATTGACTGAAATCCGAAAACAAAAAGAAGCTTTTGAAAAATCATAGAATGACCCCTCTGTGTAAGATCTCTGAGTTTATCTCAGAGATCTTTTAAATTTATTAAAATTAATTCAAAAATTATATTTAATTTAATTGCAAACAACTATGTTAAAATAAATTTTCACTAAACAAAAAGGCTTCGAGAACCTAAATTTGTTTTTTCACAAACAAAACAAGGGTCGAAGCCTTTTTGTTTAGTGAAAATTTATTTTAACATAGTTGTTTGCAATTTACATTTAATAATTAACTCGTTTTATCTCACTACTTAATTTTTTCGGTTTGATAAATTAGTTAAATCTTTGTCTTATATCTACGGGTCCATGTCATCCATGAAGTCCACTTGTCCACACTCAGTCTTGGATTTATGCAACAAGTCTATTTTTAGGTTTATGTCACAAAAACTCCTATGCTTTGATGTTTTACTAAAAAACTGGTCTCGCTATAATGAAGCATATTTATTATAGGCGGCTTCAAAACTTAATTTTAAAAATTAAGTGCCTTTATCACTTTTAAGGAGAAAATACCATGAATACACTCACGATGCAGTCAGAAAAATGTGTGTTTACGGGTCAAACCAAAACAGGAAAAGAGATATGGATTCGTTATCCTTCTGTGATGGATGTGGCAGACATGTGGTCCTATATCAACACCATTTCGAATGAGAGGACATTTGTCAGGTTTCAAGGAGAAGCCATTTCTGCTGAGGATGAAAAAAAATACCTTCTTTCACAGTTAGATAAAATAGCGAATCGCCAATCTATTTTATTACTCTGTTGCCATGAGCAAAAGTTAATCGCAATGGCTAGTATAGAAATGCAGTCTAGAACTAATCAACATATTGGAGCTTTGCATATTTCAGTCGCTAAAAAATTTAGAGGAGAGGGAATTGGTTCGTTACTCATGCAATCTGCTATGGATGAAGCTGTCAAAAGAATGCCTAAGCTTGAAATGATCACGTTTTGCGTCTTCTCTAACAATACAGTGGGAAGAAAGATGTATAAAAACTTTGGTTTTATAGAATACGGAGTCCTCCCTAATGGCGTAAAACTAGAAGAGGGTTATGCGGATCGTATCCTCATGTATAAGCCCATAAAAAAATGTGAGCGATGAGATCAGGCTAGAATTCTAATTTAGAACACTTAAGGTTTTGAAATAGGCATGAAGAACAAAATTTTCCTTTTTAATGAATTTATTATCAGATGTAGTTATGGTCCTATGAATTTTATATTATCAGACTTTAAGCTTTGAAAGAATGAGAATGCTGATTGACTAGGAAGTGTTCACTTGTTAAATATAAGGAAAACCAACCATAAGGAGACGATTATGTTGTTACCTGCCAACTTTTCTGGAGCTCCTCAAGAACAACTTCACCATCACTTTCGCAACGTTTGCGCTGATTTTAAAAAGACTTTGAAAACATCAAAAGATGCGACTGAGATTCAGATGCAACTAGATAAGTTTTATAATCTGTGTCGGCATATGGATTGGAACGAAAAAAATTCGGATGTTTTTCATAAAAACAGTGCTGAAAAGGCCATTAACAAAGTCCTAAAAGACTGTGGACGGTACATTCAAGAATTGGAAAGCGAACAAAGTTCAATCAGCGCTCAAGATATTATAAATGACTTGACTGCCGTAGAAAATTTAGCCAAGCCCTAAGTAAAATTAACAGAACAGTTTTTTAGAAGAACAGTCCTGTTTTTTCTCTATCTCTACCTATTTCGCTGCTTTTTACCAAAGACTAAGTGGGAGTCAGAGCGCTCTATAAGCCTTCTCATTTAATCATGTTTTTCAATTGAATCATTTATATATACCTTTACTTTATGTTTATTAAACAACTAAATGTTTATTTGTATTTCATGGACAAAATTGATTGGAAAGAATAACCTAAAATGCATTGAGAATTTATCTATGCATCTGAAATTTGTTTAAATTGCTAAAAATTTTATTGAGGAGAATAGTTCCATGTCCACTTTATTATCTGCCTGTCTTAATAGATACAAAGACAGTTTAGTTTCTTTTAAAATTTGTAACTTGCTTGTTTTTAGTGTATTAATTGTCCTTTCTATGAATATGTATGCTGAGCAAGAATTTCAGACTAAACAAGAGTTGTGGGATGCTATGTCTGTTGACGTTGATCATTGGGGAGATGGACTGAATTATCCTGTTGATGAAGGTATTAAAGAAACAGTGATTGTATTCAATTTAATGGGAATAGAAACTACAGCTTCATGTGAAGGGCATTTGGATCGGGGGTTAAGTTATCCGTGGATAGATATGCAAACCCATTCACCAGAAATAAGGGGTATGATGAACGAATACTTCGATGTTCAAGAACAAGAAAACAATGAAGAAACATTATTAGAAATGAAATATCCTGATAAGACATATAATGAGTTGTTAAAAATACCGGAGGCAGAAAAACTGTTGGGGCTTTACGATAAGCGCCATTTTCTAAGAAAAGCAGTAGAAGAAAGACAAATGCAATGTTTAGAACCTTTAAATCAACTCCTTAACCAATTTTATGAGAATCGTACTGTCTCTTATGATAACATGCTAGTTGTATCTGATGTTTCTTGGGGGTGTGATGCTCGTTTGCATAGTATAGGAGCATATAGGCAAATCATTAGATCAGAAGAAGAGAGAAGTTTCAAATTAATGGAATATCAAGAAGAGATGAAAGCTTTTACAGCATTTTTGAAGCAAAAATTCATGAATGCTATAAAGGATTGATCAATTTGAATGATTCGCTTCAATACTTTTAGGAGAATGTATGTTTGCAATAAATGAAAGATCGCCCGATAAATTTTTTACTAAATGTATTGAAGCTCTACAATCTGATAATCCTCAAATGCATGCCAAGGTGAGAACTTCTTTAAAAACTTTATCGGATTACCAAGACTCTAAGAAAATCATATGCGCAGTAAAAGCCTTAACATTGAGAGATCCGTGCTCTGCTATTGTGAAAAATTACGCTCTTTATCAACTTGGAATTAAAGCAAAAGAAGAAATTTTCCCCTTTAGTATTGACTCAAAACGCGCTGGAATAATCTGTGATAAAGAATATAGGTGTGATAAAAAAATCAGAAGAGTATGTACACCTCAGCCAGAGGCACAAGCAGGCTTTGTTGTGACTTTGCCCATGCTTTTTAAAGTCCCTTATCAAACAAAGCCTTCTTATAATATTGTTAATGAAATTACTAGGCAATTTGAGGAAGAGTCATTTGGAGCTGCACCAGCAAAATCCAAAAAAGAAGCGCACACTAATTTAAGGCTAGTTATTGGTGGTAATAGATTTAAATCACTTGATAAAAGAGTGAATCAAGCTTTCAAAAAGTATGTGGCTGCTATGCCTTTAACGGTGATTAATAGAGCGAGGTTATTTGGATTTTTTTGGGAGCCTATCTGGACAAAAACAGGAACAACAACCTATTCAGTGAAGGAAGTGCGTCCTTACTATGACTATCTCCGCCGGTTAAGTCCTAAATTAGCAGAACGTATTTTACAGCGATTGGAGTGTCCCACTGAGGGCATTAACTCTCGTATTCCCTATCAAGGCATTCGTGAAAAAATCAAAAATCATTCTTATACAGTATTAGCATTTGATAGCCTTTATCGGACGTGCCCGGATAGGCCTTTATATATGTCTGTGATGGACCCGGATTTCGTTACATTAAGAATTAATGGAAAAGGGTTGTTTAGTTATTATCAGCGCTTAATTGAAAAACATCCTATACCTTTGGAGTATGCTACAACTGGATATGCAGCATCTGATGAAGAGGATCCTCTTCCTTACTGGGCTATTCGTATGGATATGAAAGTAAGAGCGGCGATTGCAAAAGTTTTTCCTCAAGCCCCTTATCCTCCAGAACCGAATCTTATTGTCCTTAAACCGGAAGATGAGGAGACTGTTCCGGAATCTTTTTATCTCTATACGCCGAAAACACGCGTAAGAAGTTTGAAAAAAAACCAAACAAATGGAAATGAAGGAAGAAATCTTTTAGATAACATCCTCATTGATAGAGAAATTTCTCTAGATGCAATGGCTTGTGTTTCTAAAGGCTCGCTTCCAATTGCTATTCCGCCTAGATTTGTCACAGAAAATACAAAAAAAATCACACAACTTTCAAAAAAGAATATCTATCGACCTGAAATCTTAAAAGCATTTAGAGGGATTCGTCAGGCTCATTATAGGCCATTATGGGGATTTGCGATGAATGTTTCACATGCTTTATCCACCTCTAATGAAACTATTCGTTCTTATTTGACAAAAATTCTCAAACCTTTCGATCCCATTTGCCTATGTACAGAAGGAAAAACAACATTTACCGATAAGGAACGATTTACCCAATTAATAAATTCTTATGAAATTCAAAGTAAAGTCATGATGGATATTGTCAACTTGTATCGCTCACAACGACGTCTGGATCCACAATTCATGGAGTCACGGCGTGTTCTTAAAATCATTAAGGAAGGAGTTGAACAAATTATTGATGATTTGAATCTTTGGAAATCTAGTAAAAAAGTTTACGAGACCTTGCTTAAAATGCGTGCAACAAACTTGATAGAGGATATAGCAGAGCTTAAAGAGCAAGGATTAGAAGAGGAAGAAGTTTACAAATGCGTAGAAGCGGCTGCAGCATGTGGTGCAGCGATGGTTGAGGTATTGAGCGAAATTTATTCAACTAATTGATAGCTTTAAGAGGCAGGGAAATTGCAAGAAAAATCACTTGACTCCTAGGATCTTAAGGAGATATTCAGGACTCCAGCCAGCTAGCTTTCTTTTGTTAGGCACTCCCAACTTTTCTGATGTGTCTGCTTTAAGTAGATTCAGGGCCATTTTCTTT
>JASBUW010000073.1 GCA_030147755.1 Parachlamydiaceae bacterium | reverse complement strand
AAAGAAAATGGCCCTGAATCTACTTAAAGCAGACACATCAGAAAAGTTGGGAGTGCCTAACAAAAGAAAGCTAGCTGGCTGGAGTCCTGAATATCTCCTTAAGATCCTAGGAGTCAAGTGATTTTTCTTGCAATTTCCCTGACGTTTTTAGTCCTGCGAATCCATGTAGCCTTTCCATGGGGAACATTTTGCCCGGTTGAGAGATTTTTGATCATTTCGCCTGTATATTTTCCTTCAAGGTAAGGAACTTTTTTAGTACACATGATTTTTGCAGGACTTAAACTGTCATGCATCGCAAGATTAGTACGCTGAGAAAGACCGTAAAGCCTGTCTTGTAAAACCTGCTCTGGCAAAGCTTGTCGTTTTACAGATTTTTTGCTTTTGCGCGGTTTGATTAGTGGAACATGTGGGATAATGACTTCAGCTTGAAGCGGAAGTTCTGAAGAAGTGCTAGAAGAACTAGAAGAAGCTTGATTTTCTTGATTATCAATGTTATTATTTAAATTAATTGAGTTATTCGAATAATTTGTATTAATCAATTTAATTACCTTTTAAATGATATTTATTTTAAAATTTATTTTCATGTTAATATAAAACTTAATTTAATAATATGCAAGCTTTAACTTTTACAGATTGGCGTAAAACCCACCCTTTTATAGAAGATTATATTTTCTATCCTGACGGCAAATCGCGTTGGGCTAGGCTTGTTGTACCTTGGCATGAATGTATCTACAATGAACAAGGACAAAAAATCAAAGACATTTATCATAAGTGTGCTTTTAGCTTAGATTTGTTTACAGGTAACATTTATCTAGATTGTCGCAAACGAAAAATTTGGATGAAATGTGCGGCTTTGACCATTGGAACGCCTTTACTAGGTTATCTCAAAACTTTATACCATCTCTTTTTTCCTCTTTCTATTCCTCTTGAGATTTTTAAAACTGTTCAGCACGGTCTTCAACAGCAGCATACGAAAAAACAAATCGCTTATGAAGTGCTACGCGATGTGGCTCGCAATACCGTCGACGCGATACGTACTCCACTTTATACAGTGGCTTTAACGATTGTTGCTTTAGCAGCTGTTTGCATCGGAATTTTTGTT
Organism: Parachlamydiaceae bacterium; assembly: GCA_030147755.1. Lineage (GTDB taxonomy): Bacteria > Chlamydiota > Chlamydiia > Chlamydiales > Parachlamydiaceae > JASBUW01. The sequence goes on along the minus strand of JASBUW010000073.1, from coordinate 32,998 downwards.
CCTTATCAGCTTTATCAGTTTCGTTGGATATTTGAAAATATCGAAAACAATCTGAATTGGAATAAGAACGAGCTTGCCTGGAATATGGTACCTTGCTTTCATTTTTATAATAACGTGATGAGTATTGGTCAGGATTATTCTTATACGAAGGCAGATACTGTTTATGATCAAAATCCCACCTTAAAAGGATTAAATAATCTCGCACGAGCGAATGTTAAATTCAGACGTCGTGGCTACAACATCTTCAACGATTGTTGTTTGAAATTAGATCCCAATAAACCTTATATCAGTGCGGCTTGCGATCCGGCTTGGCAAATTCCCGTTTAAAAAGAAAAAGCATTCCTAATAAACTCAAGGCAATGGTCATGAATGGCCACCAAGAAAACGCAGAGACAACCTCTTGAGGTGATTCAAGCACATAAAGTTGAATCAACTTTCCTTCCACATTATATAAGGGATCTATTTTAAAAATTCCTGTCAGTGTCACTGCTCGATCAATAGAAAGGGCAGATATCTCTCCTTTCACTAATACTTGTCCCGTTTTTTCCGGTACTCCCACACAACAGCTTTTTAAATGAGGAGCAGAAGCTAAAATACCTCCACCAATTTCCTGAGGATACCAAAATCCGCGCACGTGCAAAGATTGATTTTGATAATGCCATATTGTATGCGAAGAATCAGGCAGGTAAGGGGGTAAGTCAGATACAAGTAAAGGTGCAGCTGCTAAAAAACAGCTATTCAGCATAAAGAGTGAAAAATATTTGATAAGAGTCATTTTCTTTAAATAAATCAATTGCAAAGTGAAGTTTACTTCTTTTATGATTGATATCCAACTAGAATTAAATTAAACCCAGTATAAATATGACCCATTTTCTTTTCACTTCAGAATCTGTTTCGATTGGCCATCCTGATAAAATTGCTGATCAAATCTCAGATGCTATTTTGGATGCTTGCTTAGAAATCGATCCTAATGCACGTGTCGCCTGTGAAACATTAGTTTCGCGTGGACTCGTGGTCTTAGCCGGCGAAATCACGACTCACGCTGTCTTGGATTATCAAGAAATCGTACGCAAGACGATTCATGATATTGGTTATGATCATCCACAACTCGGGTTTGATTATCAATCTTGTGGAATTATTTCTACGATTAACAAACAATCGGCTGATATTGCGCAAGGTGTGAATGAAACACAAAATCGTTATCAAGAGCAAGGAGCAGGCGATCAAGGCATCATGTTTGGATATGCGTGTGATGAAACACTGGAGTTGATGCCTATGCCTATTATGCTTGCACACAATATTGTACGAGCACTTAGACAAAAGCGCCAAATGGGTATTTACAACTATTTACGACCTGATGCGAAAACTCAAGTGACGATTGAATATAATGAAAATCATCAACCTGTTCGTTTACATACAGTCGTGATTTCTACGCAACATTCAGAAGACATGGATCAAGCCACCATTACTGAAGACATGAAAAATTTAGTGCAAGAAATTGTGCCTGCTCGTTTTATGGATGAAAACACCCTCTTTTATATTAATCCCACAGGACGCTTTGTGATTGGTGGTCCTTCGGGAGATTGTGGATTAACAGGTCGTAAAATTATTGTCGACACTTATGGAGGCATGGGACGTCATGGAGGAGGCGCTTTTTCAGGAAAAGATCCTTCTAAAGTAGATCGTTCAGCTTGTTATGCAGCGCGTTATGTTGCCAAAAATATTGTCGCCGCTAAACTGGCGAAACGTTGTGAAGTCCAAGTCTCCTATGCCATTGGAATTCCTTATCCCATTTCGATCAAAGTCGATACTTTTGGAACTGGTACCGTTAGTGAAGACTTATTAAGTCATATTATTCCTTTGGTTTTTCAATTGACGCCAAGAGGCATTATTCAGATGCTGGACCTAAAACGTCCTATTTATCGTCAAACAGCTTATGAAGGGCATTTTGGACGCCTTGAAGACACTTTTTCTTGGGAAAGAACAGATCGCATTCAAGAGTTATTGAATGCTGTGAAACAAGAGTCTTTTTTGGTCGCCGGCACCCAACCCAATCATCATTAAATTCCATAGATTGGTTATGCGCAAAGCGTTTGGAGCCCCCAAGCAACTTCGTTGCTAATATCAAAAAGTAACAGCGACCTTCTTGGTAGTTGGTCACAGTATACTTAAAAAGACTGGTTTTATCTGTGCGGTAGCACTATCACTGCATTAGCCCAGGGCGTGTCTTAAAAATGCTAGCATCCTAGCTTCGAGATTATTTTGCCCTCAGTTGAACTTTCGGTTTGAGGGCAATATTAAATCAATATTGCCCTCAAACCGAAAGTTCAACTGAGGGCAAAAGAATTCCGAATCTAGGGCGCTAGCATTTTAAGACACGCCCCAGACCGAGCGCGTTTAGCGCTCGTTCTGGGATTTAATGCACAACCTATTGCACTGCGGTTAGCAGTGCTACAAGGGCGCAGAATAGTTGCACTGCTAACCGCAGTGCTAATCAAATGGCATTATTTACCCAGAACGAGCGTTAAACGCGCTCGGTCTGGGCTAATGCAGTGATAGTGCTACCGCACAGATAAAACCAGTCTTTTTAAGTATACTTTGACCAACTACCAAAAAGGTCACTGTTACTTTTTGATATTAGCAACGAAGTTGCTTGGGGGCTCCAAACACTTCGCGTTATCCCATTGAATTAATTAAGGATAAAATATGCGCATTTCCCTTTCTGAAGCTATTGACAAGTTGCGTCATGGACAGGTCATTGCCGTTCCGACAGAAACAGTCTATGGACTTGCCGCTTGCCTCGATCAACCACAGGCTATCGAACAAATCTTTGCTTTGAAGGGACGTCCACGTGTCAATCCTTTGATTATTCATGTAGCCAACAAAGAAGCCATTCGCTCTTATGCCGCTGGTGAGCCTCCAGGTTTTGAAGCATTAGCCCAAGCCTTTTGGCCCGGTGCGTTAACTTGTATTTTACCCGCCAACACTTCCAAAGTGCCTGCTAGTGCGCGAGCGAACTTGCCCACAGCGGGCTTTCGTATTCCTGCGCACCCGCTTACGCGGGCTTTATTACAAGAAACAGGTCCTTTGGTGATGCCATCTGCTAACTTGTCCGGTCGTCCTTCTGCTACCTGCGCTCTGCATGTCGAAGATGATTTTGGTCACGATTTTCCTCTGCTAGATGGAGGGAATTGTCCAAATGGTGTAGAATCGACGATTCTACTTTATCAAGCACCTGAGTGGGTAATTGTGCGTTTGGGTGCATTGCCGCCTGAAAGCTTTGAATCCGTGCTAGGTTATCAGCCACGCCTTGTTCTTAAAGCTTCTTCTGAAGCTCAGCCACTTTGTCCCGGACAGCTGTTTCGCCATTATGCGCCGCGTGCACGTCTATTTTTGGGCAATCCAGAAGGACTTCAACAAGCTTCATTTGTGCTTGGCTTCAAAGAGCGCCTGTATCCTGCAGATAAACGATTAATCTTGCTAGGTTCGCTTACAAATGCACAAGAAGTGGCTGAAAATCTTTATCATGTTTTGCGTCAACTGGATCAAGAAGGCGCTATTTTAGCCTGGATTGATATGGATTTTCCACGTGAAGGCCTTTGGCAAACTATTGCCGAACGCCTTCAACGTGCTGGAGAGCCTTAATCTACAAAGCTGCGGTATTTACGTGGTTTAGAAACAGGACCAATTCCGCCGGTTTCTCCACGCACTTGCATGAGTAAATGTCCCAAACGATTTTTGCCTTTGCCATCGCCTCCATCGGCCCAGAAGGCATCTTCTTTGGTGTGATCTACTAAATAAGCATCGCCTGTTGCGCGTAATAATTCGCTGAGATCAGGATTCTGCTGAAATTTAGCACGCAACACGTCTAACATGAGATTTTCTCGTACTTGATACCAATCTTGACGTTGTTGATAGCTCAGTTTTTGTGCAAGCTTAGCAGCCTCTTCGCCATCTAAATGTGTAAAACGTTTGGCTACGTCGGGTTTATGTGCAAATTTGGAAGCTTGAAAGGCAGCTTCTGCACAACGAAATTTCATATTCCACATTCTCACGCTAGTTGGATAAGAGTTACTCAAAAAGTAAGTGTGTTTATTATCTTCATCGTAAAACCAAATGTAACCATCGCGGTCCACAAATTGTGCTAAACGATTTTTTTGATGCGCCAAATGGGCAGATTGACGGATATCACGTTTAGCTGCTCTTTGTTCTTTTGCGATGCGTTTCTCTTCTTTTTTAAGCTCTCTCATTCTTGAAACTTTATCAGAATAATCTTGAGGTGAAATTTTTTGACGAGAGACTGGGGCCATTTGCAAAAAAGCGTTTTGACGAGAAATAGGAGCTTCTTGCCAAGAAGTAAGGATCATTAAGCAGAGAATGCTCAGTAACATTTTTATAAAAATTTTATATTTAATCATGATCAAATCCTTGTAATAGGTACATGGTAGGTACAATTATAATTTTTCTAGAGGGAATTAATCAAGCAAGACTTGTTGTTTTTAATGAGTTATCCACTTGAAAATTAAGATGTTTGTTAGTAAAATAAATTTTTCTGCGTCAAACAAACAAGGGGTATGGTTATGAATGAAAAAATATTTAAAGCTTTAAATGAACAAATCAAGCACGAATTTTATTCCTCTTACTTGTATTTGTCGATGGCGTCTTATTTCGAGAATATTCCTCTTGAAGGATTTTCCAAGTGGTTTCGCAAGCAAGCGGAAGAAGAGCGTGAGCATGCGATGAAAATCTATGATTATATTTTGGATCGTAATTTACATGTTGATCTACAAGCAATAGATAAACCAACAGTTAAATTTAATTCGATCGAAGAAATTTTTAAAGCAGCGCTTGAGCACGAAAGAAAAGTGACCCATTGGATTTACCAAATTTATGAATTGGCTGTGCAAGAAAAAGATCATGCGACGCATGTCTTCTTACAATGGTTTATTACAGAACAAGTGGAAGAAGAAAAGAACGCACAAGACAACCTCGATCAAATTCAATTGTTTGGAGAAGATAAAGCGGCGTTGCTCGTGTTAGATCAAAATTTTGCCAAGAAAGCGAGCTAAGAAGCAGAAGCAGGTGCAGGTTTGAATTCCTGCACCAATAAGAACAACTGGTTCAAAGCTTTATTTGTTTGTGTAATGACTTCCTCGTTAAAAAGTTGCCATCCAAAAAAAACAATCACCAGCGCTAAAAGAGACTTAAGAGGCATTCCCAAGAAAGTGATTTGAACTTGAGGAGCTAGTCGATTCGCAATCCCTAAAAAGAAATCTGTCATCAAGATCATAATCAAAGCTGGCGTAGCTAGCTGTGTGCTCAAGATCATGACATGTCCTAACATCCCGATTAATGTCTCAAAAACTTTAGAACTAGGCTCAAAAAACAGGTGTGAAAGGAATTGATCGGGCGGAAGAATCGTATAGGAAAGCGAAATCAGCGAAAGAACCGTAAAGGGACCATCGATCAAAAAAAACAAATAAATTAACATCAAATTAAAGAGAGTACCTAAAGGAGAAGATTGGTTTTGAATAGTAGGGTCATTCACCATCAAACTAGCGCCACCTCGTTGATGATCGATCAAAATTCCGGCGTTCTGCACAATCATAAAGGGAATACCAATCAGAAATCCTAATAGCACGCCGACGAGGAGTTCTTTTGCCAAAAAAAGAACAAGCTGAAAATTAAAACCCAGCTCAGTATGCGTCACGGCTGACAATTCAGGCAAAAAAACAGCAAAAAGAGAAATAGAAAGAGTCACTTTAACAGGATGTGGAAGGACTTTTCCGCCAAAAAAAGGCGCCATGGCAATAATAGGCAGCATGCGTCCCATAAAAAGGAACATGAGCCCAAAGAAGGGAGCTAAATCATAATTGCCTGAAAAAGCTGTTTGTCTATACAGCGTGACATAGTCTGCTTCTGCCATATTGTCCTTTAAGATCGTAAAAGTCCCAGAGAATCATTTTTTATTTTCTCTTTTTTCTCCTCTGTGCTCTCTGTGCTCTCTGTGGTTATTTCTATTATTCACCACAGAGAGCACAGAGAACACAGAGAAAAAGAAAGATGAATACTGACTAAGATTTACTACTAAGGACACTCCATTGGGGGAAATTAACAAAAATGTCACTCGCAAATGACATAATCTGCGCTCCTAGCCATCCTCCCAAAAGCATTAATGTTAATGTCACTGCCACGAGCTTAATGGTAAAAGACAACGTTTGCTCTTGGATTTGTGTGGCGGCTTGAAAAATGGCGACAATAATTCCAAAAAACATACTCACTAATATAGGAGGAGCCGACAAAATGAGAATGAGCAACATACCCTGATAAGCCAATTGAACTGCTTGACTTTGATACATAACAAATTTCTCCCGGGCTTATTAGATTTCTTTTATTGAAAAGTTTTTACAAGTCCTTCAATTAACAATGTCCATCCATCTAGCATGACGAGTAGGAAAAGCTTTAACGGCATGGAAATGGTGACAGGTGATAACATCATCATCCCCATCGCTAACAAAATGTTAGAGGTCACAAGGTCAATGACAAAAAAAGGAATATAAATCAGCACTCCAATCTCAAACGCATCCTTTAATTGACCTGTGATGTACGAAGGAACCAAAACAATGATATCATCAGGTTTTAAGCTAGCACGATAATCTTCAGGTAATCCACGATAAATCAGGCGATAGAATAAGGCTTGGTGGCGTGGAGAGCTATTGCGTTTCAAAAATTCTTTCATAGGAGTAGCCGCTGCCGTTGCCACTTCAATCACATAAGTGGAAGAGGTCGGTGCAAGAAAAGATTCCGGGACAGGTGTTTTCGATTGGTGCATAGCGACTTGAGCGGCATCATACATTTTGATCACGGTCGGATACATAATAAAGAGGCTTAATAAGAAAGCCACACCATTAATGACTTGGTTTGGAGGGGCTTGTTGAACGCCCAATGCGGTACGCAAAAGCGAAAGCACGACGACGATCTTGAGAAAAGAAGTCAAGATCATAATAATAAAAGGCAATAAAGAAAGAATCGTAAGCAAGAGCGATTGTGTGATGAGAGAAGGGCGTTTAGTCAAGTCGGATTCTTGCAGTTCTTTTTGAATATCACTACTTGAAGGAGGTTTTTCCTTTTGTGGTTTGTTTTGCGTACGACTAGTGCTAGAAGGAGTAGGCGCTGTAGAACGAGAAGAAGAAGGCGCAGTAGTAGAGGATGTTGTTGTATTGGTTTGTGAATGCAAAGCTTGAGGAGCCAAGCTTAGCACTAAAAGGAGGGCAAGCGCTCCTAACAGAGTTTTAAAGGATAAAAATCGAAGTGCGTACATAAGTCGTTTAGCTCCCTTTGGTCTCTGAAGAGGTTTGCATAAGAGTTTCAAAAGCTTTTTCTAAAACAAGCCAACGATGCTCCATTTGCGCATTAATGATTCCTATTTCCGTTTCAATAACACAACCGCCTGTGGCAATGTCATCGCGCGGACGAATGGATAAGCTTTCTAAATGTTCAAATAATTCACGTAAGCGCGGTTTATTTTTTTCTAAAACGTCGAGTTCGCGTTTATTGACATAAATCGTAATTCTTTTGTGTTGTGCAACAGCCTTTAAATTAGCAGCTACAATATCTACAATGATATCCTCAGAGAGTTCTACTTCACGACCCACAATTTTCTTGGCAGCTTTAAGAGCAATAGGAATGATAAGTTTTTCAATTTCTTTTTGCATGGATTGCACTTGTTTTTCAAAATTCACTAAGTGTTCCGCCCATTCCTTAAATCCTGCTTCATAGCCTTCTTGGAAGGCATGCTCTTTAATTGTTTCGCATTCAGTCGCCACTTGTTGGCGATATTTATCTGCATCTCGTTTAATGTGCTCTAAGACATCGGAGGCCTCTAATAAAGCAGAAAAGACTTCGGCAGGAATAATCTTCTTTTCCGGAGCAACACGAATTTCATCTCCATAAATTAATGTAAAAAACTTTTTGCTCACAGATTACTCGCTTTTAAGAAAATTCATGACATTTAACACTTGTTGTCGCAAAACAGGTGTGACTTTGGGTATGGCTTCCGTACAATAATCTTTTAATAAAATTTTTCCTCTTCCTGTATCTAGCCGATGCGCAATATGCCAGACCAAATCAGGATGTTGCCCACAAAGTGCGCGTCCTAGACGGATCAATCCCCGTTTATGTACCACTTGTTTCAATTTAGCACAATCATGCTTAGAAGGATCAATCCCTAATTTAGGAGAGATAATCTTTTCTTTTTGATGTAAGCAGACCTTTAAATAATGAAATTGTTTAGGTGTCAAACATGTATAGATATTTTTAAGATAATTGCGATTCACAATATGACGCACCTCAGAGGCTAAATCGTAGAGTCCCAAAAAGTCAATCAAATGCACAAGTTTAGCTTTTGTCCAGCTCGCTAAAGGCGAAAATTCACTTTCTGGTAAATATTCTAAGGGAAGATGCTCTTGAATATCCGTTAATTGATATAAATGATAGAGCATGAAGTTGCGGACAGGATCAGAAATTTCAAGGGAGGAAGACATTTTTAATCCTCTCATTTGCTCACGCGTTAAGGAGGAGACGACGATTGGATGTAAATGTTCAGGAAAATGTTGCAATAAAGGTTGGATCCACGAGTAATGCAGTTGCCTTAAAGCATGCTTAGGTTCGCTTAAAAGGGGAGTCAAATCAGTGGATTCAATTGTTTGCGCCAGAATTTCTTCTTTTTCTTCTTCCGGTAAATATTTTAAAAGTGCATGACCAGCTTTAGAATTATAGCGATTGATGAGCACTCTCAATATCATCAAACCTCGTTTGTCCATGTCTAGTCCTTCTCATCAATAGAATATCAGGTCACGCCGCCGCTTGTATCATCCGATTCTTCTTCTTCCTTCTTAACTGCTTTTTCTTCTACAGGTTTATCTACAGAGGTTGTTAGGCCTTCTATGTCTTCTTTGCGAATAGGATGAAGAGAAAATAAGGACTTGAATCCGCCCGCTTGCTTAAGAAGCGAAGAAAATTTCCATAGCAACCAAATGAGCGCAAGTAAGAGTAGCAAAAGGGCAACTGTAAAAGAGAAAAAAATGACTTGAAAGCGAGAAAGAGAATCTTTAGCGACGACAACGGACCACACATTCACAAAAGGACGTTCTTCTTCATTCAGGCTAGAAAATCCGCCGGGAGGTACATCACTAAAGCGTGCACGATCGCCAATGACGGTGACATTATCGAAATCTAATCCATTCACACTACCAGAAACCAGGCGTTTGATACGTGTGATCAAATGCGCATTCGGATCGTCTAATACGCCAGAATGCTTGACATAAACAGAGGCTGTAATTTTTTGTTTAGTGGCAGTTGGATTCAAGGGATCTTCATCCGGAAAAGAAATTTGCACGTCTGCATCAAGTACACCATCAATTTTACGAATGGTACTGGCAATCTGTTCAGCTAATCCTGCCTGATAACGGATTTTTTCTTGCATACCGGAAGGAACTAATCCCACATTGGCAAAAATTCCCAATAAGTTTTGTCCGCGGCGACGAGGTAACCCTACTTGGTTGAGCAAGGCCATTGCTTCATTAGATTGATTGGAATCTACACTGATATTCCATAATAAACCTTTGCTTCCTCCTGTTTCAGCAGGCGCTTGTACTTTACTGGCATTAATCCCTTTAGAGGACAAATAAACGAGAATTTCGTTCGCTTCTTTCTCATCTAAGCTATTGACAATGACTGATTTGGATTCGCAGCTCGTCAGCAGGCTTGCCATGACGATGAATAAGAGAAAACGGTAAATGTGCTGCATGATGGGCAGGGAATGAAAAGAAGAAGCTGTTCTCATAATATACTCTAAGATTAGTCTATTGTGGTTAGTCCAGATGCTAGCAAAAAGGAGAATTTTACTATAGCTCTTATTTGTGAGGGAAGAGGTTATAGAGTTTTTCTACTTTATAAACGACAAACGACCATAACGACACCAACGACCTTAACGACAAACGACAATCATGATTTTACTCTTTATTGTCGTTTGTCGTTAAGGTCGTTGGTATCGTTATGGTCGTTTGTCGTTTTTGTTTAGTTGTTTAAGTAAATTAAAATGTTAACTTTCTTTTTTGGAAATATAATCCCAAAATTGAGAAGAAAACCGCTCTTCTGGATCATACTGCTTTTTCAATTCAATGAAATCCTGATACATAGGATAAGCTTGGCTAAATTGATCAAAGCGATAATACAAACGATAAGGCAGATAAAAAGTGCCTTCCATCGCCAATACATCATCAATGATTTGTTGCGTAAATGCTTTCATGTTGTCTTCATCCGGGTTTTCAATACCTTGTGAGAAAAGCAAAACAAAAGCAAAGGAATCTTGTCTCGCATAAGCGAGGAAAGTATCTGTATCAGTTAATACTTCACGCACGGTGACATTTAAGAGATTAACGTCATATTCCCATACGCGCTTACGTAGAGCTTCAACAAACGCTTGATAATGGGCTTTGGGAATAAAGTATTCTTGTAGTGTATCGCGCTTGTCGACCAGCTGCGGCCACAGCACATGAATATCAGGATGCATCACGTTATTGCGGGATTGATATTTCTGATCGATCCATTTGGTGAGATTTTTTTCTGCCAACCACCTCAGTTGTTTTCCTTTATCTGTGCGCTCTGAAAAACGAAAAATATTGCGTTTAATACCGATCATGGATTCTTGAGCCATAGGTTCCAAGTCAGGAGCAGGTTCGGAAGCTAAACGAAATGTATTTAAACTGGCTTCTTGCAGCAACTGATCATGTGCCACGGAGAAGCGACCATAAGCCAGCTCGACATCGGGTTGACGCGAAACTTTTTTAAGATATTTCTCTGGATATTTTTCAGCCGGAAAATAAGTCGATTCCTTGATCAGCATGCGATTAGGGAATGTTTCCAGTTCAACATCCAAAATAACACCAAATAAGCCATATCCCCCTAAAACTGCTTTAAAAAGCTCTGTATTTACTTCGCGTGAACAAACCACAATCTCTCCATTGGCAAGCATCAAACGGAATTGATGCACAGTAGAAGCTAAAGGTGCTTTACCCACTTGCCATCCATGCACGTTAGCACTGAGTGAACCCCCAATCGAAAAAATAGTGTCCGATTGCATGACCACGACAGAGCGATGAAGGGGATCCAGATACTCTTGCACTTGTCCCCAAGTAGCTCCACTTTCTACGCGCAAGCGTTGAGTTTCCGGTAAATAAGTCATGTGGTTGTATTTATACATTTTCAACACAATGCTACCTTGGCTGAAAGTATGCCCTCCCATTGTGTGTTGGGCACCCGCCAAAGAAATTTTCTTATTTTCTTTTTTAGCTAATTCCAAAGCTTGGGCAATGTCTGGTTCGCTAGCTACTTCAATGACACGATCTACTTGTGCATTGTCAATCCCACCTGCATCATACTCTTCGACAGGTAAGAGTTGTTTGAGCTCTTCTAGCATCTCAAAAGGACGATTCGTTTGGATACCCAATGCACCTGCTTTTAACAATTCAACTGCTTTTGCCGTTTCATCAATAGTCCAGGCAATAATGGGATAACCATGATCAGCTAACTGACGGATGTTTTGGGGATTATTAGAAAATCGCACGCCTAATAAATCAGGAACCACTGCATTGCGTATCAACCAATGAAAGAAAGACTGTTTTAATAGCCAAGGAATGCTGGCAAGCTGCTCAGGAGACTCTTCTGCTGTGGGTGTTGCGTCTTCTACATAATCAAATTGTAACATGATTTGTGCATCAGCTTTGCGCATTTTATGGAGAAAGAAAGGATTAAAGGTCTCCACAATCACTGTCTGATAGAGATGAAACTCTTTCACTAAATTGGCAATAGCGTGTGCCATGCCTGTATCTTTCAACTTGGCATCTTTGATGTCCAAAAAGAGCACTTTCTCATTTTTCACGCGCTCAAAGACTTCTCTTAAGGTAGGAATGGTATAGGGCGTTTTCACACCATTTACGATATAGTGAATGTTTTTGAGTTCAGCTGCTGTGTAAGCAGAAACCGGCCCTTTTCCTGTCGTCATTTCTTCTAGGAGGTCATCATGAAACACGACAGGAATGCCATCTTTGCTTAATTGAATGTCTATTTCGATTCCTCCGACATCGGATGGCATGAATACTTCGATCCCTTCCAACGTATTAGGAGGCAATTCAGGCACTTTCGCTTTATGAGCAATCACCAAAGGTAGGCGTCTAGCATCATGTGGAGAGGAGAAGGCGTAAGAAATGTAAGGACGCTCATAATAAGCAAAAGTGGGGGTGGGTGCTGTTTGAAAGATCAAAGTGAAGAGGATAATTCCGATGTATGAATGAAATTTACTCATAACAAACCTTTTTGTATTGATAAATGTGATTATTAAATAATAGATAAAATCTATTTTATTATTAAATCATATTTATTTAATAATATTTAGATTAAAAAATTTTTAAGAAAAAACAAACAAAAATAATTGATCATGGAATTGAAAGAGAAATATAAGCGAATCGTTGAGCAAGGCAAATTGATATTTTATACACAAACAACTTCAAAAATCGGTTTTTTTGATGCGTCAAAGCCCCGGGATTAAACGATCACAAACACCCTTATATTACTAATATTAGGGTGTTTGTGATCATTTAATCGCGGGAGCTTTCACACATCAAAAAAACCGATTTTTGAAGTTGTTTGTGTATAATAATGAACGGTATAATAGATCTAAAAGCTATAGGTTTTATAAGCTGAAGTTGTAAAAAATAAATCTAAAATAATATCATGCTTTCTAAAGATCAAATTCGAAGATGGCATACAACAATATGAAGAAACAAGATTTAGTCAGAATTCTAAAGACGAATAAGAATGAATGGAATGACTTGGAATTCAAAGAAGCTGGGCGCGAATTACCAAAATCCGCATATGAAACTGTATCGGCTTTTTCTAATACTCATGGTGGATGGATAGTATTTGGTATAGCCCAAATAGATAATAAATACACAATTTCAGGAGTCATATCGGTCGATAAGGTGCAAAACGACTTTCTTAGTGCCCTTAGAGCTGATCAAAAAGTGAATCATGATATTTTAGTCCAAGAAAAACTGTTTGAAATTGAAGGTAAGAAGATTCTAGCTTTTTATATTCCAGAAGCTTCTAGGCAACACAAACCTATTTATCTTAATGGAGATATCCGACGCTCTTATATTCGCCGAGGCGGATGCGATCAGCGATGTAACCTACAAGAAATTGAACGATTTCTTAGAGATGCTACTGCAGAGCGTTGGGATAGTGAGACTGTTGATTTTAATCTAAATCAAGCCTTTGATAAAGATTCTTTAAAATGGTATCGACACCTTTTACATGAAAGAAATCCAGGTTATGATGAAACGCTTTCTGATAAGGATTTTCTTCTCCAATGGGGATATTTAATTCGAAAAAAAGCGAAATTAATGCCTACGCGTGCATCGATATTATTATTTGGAACACCGATTGCTGTCAGGCAAATGCTTCCACGTCCTATCGTAGATGTTCAATGGATTCCGGGAAATTTAGAAGGAATTCAGCCAGAAGTGCGTTGGTTAGATCGAGTAATTTTTGAAGAGAATTTGATTTCTTCTTGGCGAGGACTCATTGCACGCTATATGCAAAAAGTGGAAAAGCCCTTTAGTATTGATCCTCATACCTTGTTAAGAAACGAAGCTCCACCAGATTATCGAGTGTTTCGCGAGTTGTTTGTTAATCTTCTCATACATCAAGACTATGCAGACCATTCACGTAAGGCAGTCATCAAATTTTATCGTGATTCAATCGAATTTTGGAATCCTGGTGATGTTTTTGGTAGTGTAGAGAACCTTCTTGAACCAGGAGAAAAAGAAGTGCGAAATCCACGTATTGTGGCTGCTTTTCGTCGACTAGGCCTTTGTGAACAAGCGGGTACTGGTGTAAAGATGGTGATAACACAATGGCAAGCTCTTGGATATCCCATACCTAAATATGCAAATGACCGCTCTCGTAAAGCTTTCGGAGTTCTTTTACCATTACAATTGAAAGAAGCAGCTTATAAAGAGCAAGTCAGTGAGCAAGTCAGTGAGCAAGTCAAACAGATATTAAAGTATTGCCAAACTCCAAGAAGTAAACGTGAAATACTTAATCATATGGGTTTGGGCTTTAACTATTTAAATTATAAAAGGCATATTCAACAGCTTGTTGAACGAAATCTTTTGGAAATGCTGATTCCTCATAAACCTAATAGTCGTCTACAAAAATATCAAACGTCTAAGAAAGGAGAAAGACTTTTATAATTTCTTTAAATTGAAGTCATTGTATCAATTATTCTGCTATGCTAGTTCCTTTTTTAAAGAAGGGAAATTGTATGTGTAAATCATGCAAATAAGCATTTTGACAAATTCGCATTTTCTGAATATCTTGTAGATTGAAATGTGGAGTAGCAATAGCAATAATTTTGTCAATAGACGCATTTTGAGGATGTAAAACACTTATCCACTTCAAAATCAACTCTAATGAATGAGGTGATCGATCAATGATCAGTTTTGTGAGATCTTCAATCTGATCATCTGATAGATGCTGAATGAATTTTCCTACCACGTCTCCATAGCTACATCTAGTTTCTTGGCTATATTGAATAATATTTTCAAAAAAGATTAAGCGGTGATCATCTTCGTTTTCTAAATTTTCTAAAATACGCTTAAATACCGCCTTTTGATGATCACGGTCACAATATATAATAAACGCTTGGATAGTTTTGGGTTGGTCTTTAATCATTTGATAAAAATCGACTTGCTCTTGTTCAGGAAGAGCAACTACGCCTTCAAAGAAATCTGCTAATGTTCGACCTCCGCGATTGAGCTTTAAAATTTTGTAAGAGCAAGGCCAACCTTGACACAGATCTTCTAATAAACCTTGAAGGAAGAGAATTTGATCTTTTTGAATAGTGTTTAAAGGTATTTTTCTATCTGGATATACATAGCTTAATAGCCAACTAGAACCCCATTTTCCCGCTTGTAGCACTAATTTTCTTAAGAATAAATCTCCCCAAAGTCTGTCAAACTTTTTAAATTTAGCGGGATCATCTTTGATGCTCTTCCACATATGAAAGCAAAAATTTGTATCTGTTTTGCCACCATAATTGGCTAGTTCTTGAATGGTTTTTTTTAATTCTTTGGAAGAAAAACAACTAAAATCTATTTTTTCTTCTACGAGCTCTCTTCTTCTGAAAAAAAATGTAGCTGTTAATCCATCTAAGGTGATTTCTTTGTCCGAACAGATCACGACGCGTTCCTTTAAGGTGTTCCACGCCGGTTGATTTTCATTTTTCTTGGACAAATCTTCTAACACACTTTTAAAAACAGCCCCATAACCGGGAACAAAGATTCTTCCCTTTGCATCTGATTCTCCAGTTTCAAGAAGATTTTTAAGCTCCTCCCATGAAGCAATAGCGGGTTGTTGCAGAGGTTCTGGCGCCTTTAATAGTTCTGGTTCTGGTTCTGGGAGTTGTTGAACGATCTTTTTGCGCTGCAAACAGGAGCACCAATGATAGAGAAGATAGCATGCGGCCAAACAAGTAATTGCAACCACTGCAGCTGCAGTGACTCTTCTTTGCGAGGTATTTAATACGTGATTCAGTTGAGTAGGAAAAGAAGAAAATTTTTCTGTAATAAGATTAATTGAAATCATAGTAAATCGTCTATTTAATAAATTAATGTATTATTAACAAATAATTAAAGGTGTTGGTTTAAAATTAGATTAACTAAAATTTGAAACTAATATTATATGCCTGTTTTTTTTACGCGTCAATCTTTATCTCTGGCTAGCCTTTCTTCATATGAGGAGCATGCACTTTTAGCTTCTCCTTCTGAGATGAAAGTGAAGCAATATAGAGAATTGATAGGAATCCTTCTAGAGTTTTTAGGTTATGCGATTGCTGTCCATTCTCCGGGGCAAGAAACAAGATACTTCAATAAAAATAGTTTATTTAAAAGAGCCATCTTTAAAGAAGAATTTGGGCGAGTAATCGAAAGCGATAAAATATTAAAACATTTATTTTTCTCTTTATTTCAACAAAAAGACCTAAAAGAACCCCTTACTATGGATCGATTAAATGAAAAGATTAATCGAATAAGAAGTGAGATTGAGAAAGAACAGGGGCATTCTCTTGTGCAAGCAAGAAATGGATTAGTGCGTGGATTAAGTGTTGTTCAGCATATGCCTTTAGTTCCACAAAGTAATAGAGATGAGTTATTAAAAACACTCAAACCGGGCGACATTTTCGTCTCCTACGCTTATCAAAGTTACACGATGACTCAATTTGCCATTCGGAATGGCCAAAAATTAACAAAGCCTTTCATTCAAGGGACCGATAGTGAAAGTCATCATGCAAAGCATGTGGCTATTTATTTAGGTGAAGGGAAAATTGCTGAAGCGAGTCATATGGAAGGAGGGATAGATGTACGTATTTTAGATATTGATCATTCTATGTTCCGATTAAATACAGGTGCGTACGCTGAATATCGTGTTTATCGTCCAAAAGCTGATCAACATTTTGAAGGGATGGCAGAGCTAGCAGTAGAAGCCGCTAAAAAGTGTGCGGATTATGTGCCTGAAAAATTTGAATTAAAGAGTTCAATAAGCAAAAAATTAAGAAAAGTGCTTCTTTATGGAACACATTATAAGTATTCTTGCAGTTTGGCTGTCAAGTCACTTTTAACAAGTTCTCGTTTTGATGATCTAGCAAAAAAAAGGTTTCTGAAAAATTTGGCTACTCAATTGTTACCCGTAAAAAATCATCTCACAAAGAATGGGAGGAGATATTTCTTTTGTTCCTATTTTGTGGGTTGGATGTTGCAAGCAGCACAAGCACAAGATGTTTATCATAAGCTCGAAAAATTGGGTCTAAAATTACCGAATTTGACATTTTCGCCTCCGACAAAACCAAAAGTTTTACTTAAACCTGACTCCATGAGTGATAAAGAGTACGGGGAAAAGTTAAATCAGCAAGAAGCAGAATATCAAAAAGCCGTTAGAGAATATGAAAAGAATGTCAATCAAGTGATTTCAAAATGGGCAAAAGAGAATGCGACTAAATACTCAAAAGAATTAGATGAGTGTGTAGATTTACAAATAAATACTAAAAGAATGACGCCTCAAAAATTTGTCGCTTATATGAATTTAAATCCTGAAAAATACACAACAGTTTGTCGTATCTTGCCGCCTTAAGCTAGGTAGGTTGATATAAAAGGACAAACGACCAAAACGACAGAAACGACCTTAACGACAACGACAATAACGATTTTAGTCCTTTTTGTCTTTTTCTTTAAGGTCGTTTCTGTCGTTTTGGTCGTTTGTCCTTTTAATTTCAATAATAAAATAAAGAGGCCGGTTTATACCGGCCTCTGAAACGAAAAACTGTTAAATCAATTCTTAAATCTTAAGCTTTGATCTTGATGTCAACCCCAGCTGGAAGCGTGAGGGTTTTCAAGGCATCAATGGTTTTGCTTGTCGGATTTAAGATATCAATCAAACGACGGTGTGTGCGAATCTCAAATTGCTCGCGCGATTTGCGGTCAATGTTGGGAGAACGTAGAACCGTGAATTTCTCACAGCTTGTGGGCAAGGGAATAGGACCGGCAATGGCCGCTCCTGTACGCTTAGCTGTTTCCACGATATCAGCTGTTGAACGATCCAGCAAACGCTGATCATAGCCTTTCAGGCGGATACGAATCTTTTGTCTCGTAGAGGCCGCTTTAGGCTGCTGCTTTTCTTGTTTTGCCATAATTAAACTCTTACTTCTTAATGATTTCTTCTTGGATCTTGCTTGGAACGCGCTCAAAGTGGCTAGGTTCCATCACGTATGTTGCGCGCCCGGATGAAAGGGAACGTAGTAATGTCGAATAACCAAACATTTCGCTCAAAGGAACTTCTGCGTGAACAATCACGGCACCCTTATGATTCTCTTGTCCGACAATCTGACCACGACGGCGGTTAAGGTCACCAATCACATCTCCCATATGGGCTTCTGGTGTGGTGACATCCACTTTCATGATCGGTTCGAGAATCACAGGCTTACATTTGCGCGCTGCTTCTTTCAAAGCCATCGATCCGCAAATCTTAAACGCCATTTCACTAGAGTCGACGTCATGGTACGATCCGAAAACAATGTCCACAACCACGTCTACCAGGTTGTAACCTGCTAGGACACCTGTGGCAAGGCCTTCTTCAATCCCTTTAATCGTGGGAGCGATATATTCTCTTGGGATCACACCCCCCACAATTTTGCTGACGACTTCGTTTCCTTTGCCTTTCTCATTCGGACGAATTTCCAATTCAACGTGCGCATATTGACCGCGACCACCCGACTGCTTGACAAACTTAGTTTGGCTGCTGCCTGGAATAGTAATCGTTTCTTTGTAGGCGACTTGAGGTTTACCTACATTGGCTTCCACGTTAAATTCACGCTTCATGCGATCATGCAGAATTTCAAGATGTAATTCACCCATTCCCGCGATAATCGTTTGACCTGTTTCTTCGTTAGTCGAAACACGGAACGTCGGATCTTCAATAGATAAAGAAGATAACGCCATGGCCAATTTTTCACGGTCTCCTTTAGATTTAGGCTCAATTGCCATCGAAATCACAGGTTCAGGAAATTCCATTTTCTCAAGAAGAATTGGACGTTTAGGAGAGCATAAAGTATCTCCCGTTGTGGCTTTCTTCAAGCCAATACAAGCGGCAATATCCCCTGTATGAAATTCTTCTTTTTCTTCCCGTTTGTTGGCATGCATTTCAAGCAGGCGAGAGACGCGCTCTTCTTCCCCTTTTGTGGTATTCAAGAGAGAAAGTCCCTTCGTTAAGGTTCCGCTATAAATACGAATGTACGTTAAGCGACCCACATAAGGATCTGTCATGATTTTGAAAGCTAACGCTGCCAAGGGTTGATCATCATCCGGTGTTAAAATGATTTCTTCATCTGTATCTAAATCATGTGCTTTGATATTTCCACGATCCAGAGGAGAAGGCATCCAAGCCACAACCGCATCCAGCAGCTGTTGAACGCCTTTGTTTTTGAAGGCAGATCCACACAGAACAGGATTGAATTTGTTTTGGCAAACGCCTTTACGAATGGCTGCGTTGATTTCTTCTTCTGTTAAGGAATCCGGATCTTCCAACACTTTTTGCATGAAAGATTCATTTTCCTCGTCAATTGTGGCGAGTTCCTCTAACAATTCTGCACGCATTTTCTTACATTGATCCACCAAGTCAGCTGGAATATCTGTTTCATCCCAATCTGCGCCGAGTGTTTCATCATGGAAGAGATAAGCACGCATCTTAACAAGATCCACCATGCCTTTGAAATCTGCTTCAGCGCCAATTGGACACTGAACAGGAATAGCATTAGCATGCAGCTTATCGCGCATGGTGTGAATCGCGTCAAAGAAATCAGCGCCCATGCGATCCATCTTGTTGACGAATGCGATACGTGGAACACCATATTTGTCTGCTTGACGCCAAACGGTTTCGGATTGTGGTTCCACACCAGAAACAGAACAAAATAGAGCAACAGAACCATCCAATACACGTAATGAGCGTTCCACCTCAATGGTGAAGTCTACGTGGCCCGGGGTATCAATAATATTAATTTTAGCGTCTTTCCAGAAAACGGTGGTAGCAGCAGAGGTGATAGTAATTCCACGCTCTTGCTCTTGAACCATCCAGTCCATCGTCGCAGCACCTTCATGGACTTCTCCAATCTTGTGCGAGCGGCCGCTATAGTAAAGAATACGTTCAGTGGTTGTCGTTTTACCTGCATCAATGTGAGCCATGATGCCGATATTACGCACGTTTTTAAGGGCTTCTTTATCCGATCTTGCCATCGTCGTGTCTCCTTATTACCACTTATAATGCGCATAGGCTTTATTAGCCTCTGCCATCCGGTGCGTATCATCTTTTTTCTTAATCGTTGTTCCCTGATTGTTAAAACAATCCGTTAGCTCCCCAGCTAGAGCATCTTCCATGGCGCGTCCGGCTTTGCCGCGAGAGTGGGCAATGATCCAACGCATCGCCATAGAGGCACGACGGTTAGCAGGAATTTCAATAGGAACTTGATAAGTGGCGCCTCCAATACGGCGTGATTTCACTTCTAGAGAAGGTTTTGCATTCTCTAAGGCTTGCTCAAACGCTTCTAGAGGGTTTTCTGATTTTACACGCTTTGAAAATTTTTCAATCGCGTTGTAGACAATGCGACGAGCTAGCGATTTTTTGCCTCGCTCCATCACTTTGTTAATAAATTTAGATAAGACTATGCTGCCGTATAACGGATCTGGCTCAGTCTGACGTTTTTCTGCACTGTGTCTTCTTGACATTGTTTTCCTCAAAATGATTGAGTGATTAAGTCTAATTTGAAATAGAAGATCTCAATGGTTCACCTGGAATCAAGGGGTTCTTGATCGCCTGTGCGTGATTGGCGTTTTTACTCAAAACGCGAATCGCGAACCAGGATACTCATTGATGGAGTATCCTAGTGTTACTTCTTAGGACGTTTTGCCCCGTATTTCGATCTTGCTTGCTTACGGTCCTTAACGGCCGCACAATCTAATGCTCCGCGTACAATGTGGTAACGCACACCAGGTAAGTCTTTCACACGACCACCACGCACAAGAACAATACTGTGCTCTTGGAGGTTATGCCCTTCACCGCCAATGTAGGCAATGACTTCTTGACCTGTTGATAAACGTACCCAAGCCACTTTACGTAAAGCAGAGTTAGGTTTTTTAGGTGTTTTTGTTTTGACTTGCAAACACACTCCACGACGCTGTGGACACTTCTGCAGCGCTGGAGATTTACTACGTCGCTTCTTCGGAGCACGTGGCTGACGAACGAGCTGTTGAATAGTCGGCATGTGTGCCTTCTCCTTCTATTGGTTTAAATACAAACTTCCTAAACAAAATTTGATAGCTGAAAAGGAAGATACTGGCTAAGTATAGTCAATGAAGAGATTTTTGGGGAGATTAATTTAAAATTAAAAAAAGATTATTTTGCATGTTCTCTAACGCGCATGATGCTTCATGCTAAGAGTGTCATCATATTATATAAAAACAACTTCAAAAAATCGATTTTCGAAGTTGTTTGTGTATAAATATTTTTTAAATAAATATTTATTCTTAACTAAATAGTTCAATAATTTGAGCTTCTGCTTTCACCATTCTAGCATTTAAATCAGTCCATTTATCTTGAAGATCATTTATTTTATTCTCTAATTTTTTTATTACATGTCGATTATGAATATAAATACCTATCAAACAAGTAAATATACCTATAGCCAAAATAGCAGTTTTTACTTGTTGAGGCGTTAAATTTATATAAGCTGAAAATGATGAACAAAAATAATTAGATGATGAGGAAATTGATTGAATAGACATATTGACTCCTTTATAAAGTTGATAAATATTAAATAATATTAAGTTTTGTTTGGTTTTTAAATCAATAATTTTATGAATAATAGTTTGGTTTTGCTGGATAGATAGTTGAAATTTTAAGGTTTTTTTAATTCATTAAGATCTTTTAACCCAAAATGTTTCAAAAATTCTTTGGTGGTTCCATATAAATTGGGACGGCCAGGACCCTCTAATTTGCCTACCGGTTCCACTAATTCACGCTCTATTAACTGGGCGAGTGTTCCAGAGGAGTCTACGCCACGAATGGCGTCAATTTGCGGTTTTGTAATGGGTTGGCGATAGGCAATAATAGCCAACACTTCAGTAGAAGCTGGTGATAGTTTTTCTCCGCGCTTTTGCTTATAAAAAAGTTCTAAATAAGAGGCATATTCTTCATGGGTGCGCAATACATACCCTTGAGCGATTTCTTCTAATTTAAAGGCGCGTTGCTGAGCAATGTACTCTTGTTTAAGTTCATCTAAGAGCTCGCGTAATTGGCGAGGACGTAAAGGGAGAATGGTGTCTGTCACTTCACGTATTTTGGCGAGCGGCAAAGGATCGGCGCTTGTGAACAGCAAGGCTTCTATCACACGCTTTAAATGGTGCTGCAATTGAGCGTCAATTTGGACTTGGGGACAATCGGGAGACTCTTCAATGACTTCAATTTCTTCTTGCCATAGATTAAGTTCTTTCGTCATGCCTGTTGATCCTCATATTTAGCAAAAATAATTAACAGCGAAGATTCTTGTTCGCGCCCTACGCCTAATTCACCGATTTTCATGAGTTCTAGAATCGCTAAAAAGGTCACGACCATTTCCAAGCGCGATTGGTGAGTCGTAAAAAGTTGCATAAAAGCAAAGGTAGGCTCTTCTTTTAATCGATGCCGAATTAAACGGATTTTATCGCTGACGCGCCAATTTTCTTCCTCGATTTGAGTTTTGGGCTCAGCCGCTTTGCTCATCATGTCTTTAAAAAGCACGGCGAGATCGGCAAGGGACAGATGATCAATCCCTAAAGGTTTTTTCCACTCAAATGTCCCTATTCCACGAAAATAATGCGCTTGTTGATTGTCTTGACGAACAGCTAATTCTTTAGCAGTCTGCTTGAAACGACAATAATCAATCAAATGATGAATAATCTCAAAATGAGGATCTTCTACCGTTTCTTCTAACTCTGTTGTTTGCTCTTCGCGGGGGAGTAACATTTTACTTTTCAGCCAAACAAGATAAGCGGCGGTTCCAATAAACTCAGCTCCGCGCTCGAGCTGACGATTTTCCCACTCGCTCAATTTGCGTATAAATTGTTGCATGAGTTCTTGAATGGGGATGTCATAGATATCAATTTCCTCTTTTTGGATCAGGCATAAGAGAAAATCGAGGGATCCCTCGAAGTTGGCCAACGCAAAATGGTCGTGTTTAAGTAACATAGTAGGGGTAAAGTTGATTTTACCTGTTTAGTATAAGGGATGGCAGGGGTTGTTTTCAAATAAAAATTCTTTTAGGCCTTGTCATTCTGATATTTATAATTTGGCAAAAAAGGGGTGTTGTTTTAATAATCTAAAGACTATTTTGACGAATAATCAGTGGAAAAGGAGTAGATGATGCGCATTTGGTTTATTTTAATCTGTTTAAGTCTCAGTCTTTCTTTAAGCGCTCGTGAACAAGATTTACTGAAAATGCACGATGTCAATCGCGTGATGCAGCAAATTTTGAGTCAGCATGTGGATAAAAAGGAAATGACGGGTAAAATTATTCAAAGTGCTTTGATCATTTACATCGATCAATTTGATCCGCATCGTATGTATCTTCTAGAGAGGGAAGTGACACCTTTTGTGCATTTATCTGAAGAACAATTGAATCAAGCCATCGAGCAATATAAAAAGAGTGATTTTAGTTTATTCCAACAATTAAATCGGGTTATTCAGGGATCAATTGAACGTTCGCGTCAATTACGACAAGGATTGGAAAAAGAAGTCAAAGATGGTCTTTTTCATTTTAGTTCAACTAAAGAACATACCGCTTTATCGAAAGATGAAGAATTTGAGCCCTTTGCGAAAACGAATGACGAACTGAAAGAGCGGTTAATGCAGAATTTGGCGACTTTTATTGAAGCGCAAAAACGGCGTTATGGAGAAGCTACTTCTTCCAAAAAGAAAGAGCAAATTTTAGCTAATTATGAAACGCGCCTGCGCGTTTTTGAAAATCAATATCTTTTTCAAGATGAAAAAGGAAATCCTCTCCCTCTCGCTGAGCAAGATAATTTATTTACGATTCATATTCTGAAAGCTTTGGCAAGTAGTCTAGATTCCCATACCTCTTTTTATCAAACAAATGAAGCCTATGATATGCGCGTGCGCTTGCAGAAAGAATTTCAAGGAATAGGTATTGTTTTAAAAGATACAAGTAATGGAATCGTCGTGACACATATGCTAGAAGGGGGTCCTGCAGCGCGGAGTGGGCTCATTAAAATAGGAGATACCCTACTCGAAGTAGAGGGAAAATCTATTGTGGATCATCCCTTTGAGAAAGTAATGGAGATGTTGCACGGAGAGAAAAATGCTCAAGTGAAATTGACATTTAGCCGCAAAGAAGAAGGTAAACCCAATCAAATTTATACTGTTGAGCTCACACGAGAAGCCATTATTTTGAATAATGATCGTGTAGATGTCAGTTCAGAAGCTTTTGGGAATGGAATTATAGGAAAAATCACTTTGCATTCTTTTTATCAAGGGGATGGCGTCTCTAGTGAGAAAGATGTGCGTGATGCCATTACGAAACTAGAAAAAAAGGGTAATTTACGCGGTTTAGTTTTAGATCTGCGCGATAATAGTGGCGGATTTCTCTCTCAAGCAGTGAAAGTGGCGGGATTATTCATTACCAATGGAATCATCGTCATTTCGAAATATGCTAATGGAGATGAGCGCTTTTATCGCGATGTAGATGGGAAAATGGCGTATGATGGTCCTTTGGTGGTATTAACCTCGAAAGCAACTGCCTCAGCAGCCGAAATTGTGGCGCAAGCTTTGCAAGATTACGGAGTAGCCCTAGTGGTAGGAGATGAGCATACCTACGGAAAAGGCACGATTCAAACGCAAACAGTGACCGATAATCAAAGTGCTTCTTATTTTAAGGTCACAGTCGGAAAATATTACACGGTATCGGGCCACACCCCGCAAAAAGAAGGAGTTAAAGCGGATGTTGTGGCACCGAGTCATTGGGATCGAGAAGAAATTGGAGAAATTTATACGGTTGATCCTGTAGCGGCAGATATGATCCCACCTGCTTATGATGACCAATTAGCAGATGTCTCTAAAGATGTACGTTCTTGGTATTTAAAGTATTATATTCCCACTTTACAGCACCGTACAGATCAATGGCGTGATTTGCTGCCCACACTACGTAAAAATAGCGAATATCGGATTGCGCATAATAAAAATTATCAATTCTATTTGAAGGGTGGACAAGATCAAAGCAATTCGGAAGAAAACGAAAACGAAGACGAAGAGTGGAATACGGGAAAGAAAAATAAAACATTTGGAGAAGACGATCTTCAAATGCAAGAAGCCGTCAATGTCTTGAAAGATATGATCCTCCTGCATAGCCTAGGAGGAAAAAAATAGCTCCTTGAAATTAACATTGCATAAAATCGGCACTTTGACTATCGTACTCTCTTTACCTGGCCAGATAGCTCAGTCGGTAGAGCAGAGGACTGAAAATCCTTGTGTCGCTGGTTCGATTCCAGTTCTGGCCACATTTCCGAACGTTTTGATAAAACCATCTAGACGTTCGGTTTTTTTTATTTCGTAAATTCTTCTGAAATAAGCCAATAAGTTCCATCGCTCTGTTTAACTCAGCGATTCGATATTTTCCATCACCAAAAATCAATTTTTCAGCGAAGATCGAAAAGAAAGCAAAGGTGTTGTGAGATTGATACGATGTTCTAGCTCGGTCAGGGTGCTCAGTATATCGTCAAAACTAACAGGTTCATTAAGATACATGTCGCGCATCAACTGATAATCACGTCGCAATTCAGGCAATCTTTCAGTCCTTGGAACAAGGCGAAATGTTCCGGGCTTGGCTTGGGTATAGTTTGCTGACGAGTCACGAAAGAACAGATTTTTCCATGAAACAACGCGTTCTCGGAGGTCGTGATGATTGATAGCTTTGATTGCCTCCGCATGATTTGCTAGTGCCGCAGTATCAGCATAGTGGCGGGAAAATCTATCTCGCATTGGTTTATTGAGTGGTCGATGATACTCTGCGTGTAGAATCGTAACTTTTTCCCAGAAAGTTCGTTCGATCTCTAGAGTTATGGCTTCACATTCCCAATCGGGAAATGCTGAAGGGAAAATCTCGGCAATCCAGGGTCGTATTGAATAGCGTCCAGTGGGTTGTTGATCAGTTAAGGAGCCGAATTCGAGTTTTACAGAACGCTTAATGTAGGCAAGTCCTGTTGGTAGCGATGATGGATAATGAAAAAGAATGACTGGTGATTTGATTTGGGAATCTTTTAAAAACTCGAATCTTGCTTGCTCATTTTTTCCTAATGCTCCCCACGCTGATGCTTCTAACATCGACATAATCTGAGTTTGAACAGCACGTTCACATGCCTCTTCAGCTTTTTTCCACCATTTATCAGCTTGGCTGCGATTTGTAGCAGATTCAGGTAGTCCAAGAAAGGTTGGGGATAGCGAAAGATCGATATCTTCAGAAAATCGATTGATTGCTCCAAATATCTTTGATAGAGAGGTGCCTCCCTTGAATACAAGGCTGTTTGCAAACTGCGACTCAAACAGGATAGTGAGTAACCAGCATACGAAAAAGTCTTTCTCCATGATTACTGGAGATATGTTTCTCTGAATAGCCGCTTATTCAATGTAGAGGCGTCGTTCATCAGAACGTAATTTTAGAAAGTCGAGTTTCATTTAAGCCTCCTCAGCTAAATCCTTGAAAATGGAATGCATCCATTCCGGTGCAAATCGAATATCTTTAAGTAGTTCTTGTCTTGCTTTCAATGGGATAGTTCGCTTTAAATGTTCAATTCGTTCTGAGGTAATATGTTCTTTGCCTAATTCACGGAGAGCTTGAACTAGAAGGCCACTGAGTCGTCCTGCTATCGCCATATTTTTGGGAGTTGTTCTCCGTAACTGAATAGTTGTCATTCCGATTTTTACTATTCGACTTGGTCCATCTGTTAAGAATACAACTTTGGCAGGAACCTGTTCAGATAGTCCTAAGATATTAGCTGCGTAAGCGCCTGTTGGTTGAATGCGTGTACCATCTCTACCAACCAACACCTCTGAGATCTTTTCTGGAGAGGGTAAGAGTTTTCCAAGCGTAGGATGTTGTTTAGGAAAATCATATATTCCCCTTGCAAGGCGGCGGATGGTTCCTTTTCGAACAAGGCGGTGGAGAGTAATATCAATAGCTTGCCGACTACCGAACCTTAAAAAATCCGTTGGAACAAAAACAGCGCCTTGTCCGAGACTTGCTATAGCTTTAAGTATTTGATGATCAATACTATTGATTTTTTTTTGATTTCTCTTCATGTAAGAAATACTATCATTTTTTTCTTACAAATGCAAGGTTTGTTTTTATTTAAACTTAAAAGGTTAAGATGGAATATATTATATAATTTATTGTAAGAAATATTGATCAGTATTTCTTGCAAATTAAGGATTGACAACATATAATACTGCTTTGGCGAAGAAAGGCTAGCAGGGCGGCATCTTTAGGAAAATGGGCTGAAATCGCAGAGAGAATTCTAACATTAATTTCTATTCCGCTTATTTATCCAATTTTAGGTAGCGTTGCATTAATAAATTATGCAGCTGTTTTGTTAAACGGATTTTCCATTCGCCTAAAATGTCATTCTGTTTTTAAAAAATTATTAGGTTTAGAAGGTTATGAGGTTAATTTAGAATTAAGGCCAGGGTCAAAAGATCAATGGGATTCTATAAAAGTATTTATTTCAATTGGCGATACCCTTTATGGAGGTCATGCTAAACGATTGTTTACTCTTTCACGCATCATTCCTTCTGATGGTATCCACCATCATCCTCAATGGTTTAAAGATCAAATTGAACAACAAATGCCTGCATTTAACCAAGAGATATTTAAACAATATTTTCCTTTAAAAATGGGTCTACCTGAAGTTACAATCGAAGTCTTCGTAAAGAGATTGAATGGTACTTTTACTGCTTTTCACCAAAGTTCCAGTAGTTCGGGAGGTCCAGGTTTTACGACTAATTTTAATCCAATTGAAATAGAAGAATATGTTGAAAAAAGATTCAGCCGTATTGATCTTCCGTATTCGCCTCAGGTGGATAGAGGCTTAAACTTTCAGTAATATTCAAAAAGGCAGAAACAGGCTAGTTCAAGCTTCAATTTTTTCTTCATAGTACAAAATTGCGGATTTGTTAAACTATATCCGTAATATTGTACCAAAATAAGAAGCAAGAAGAAATCGAGCCAAAGCTTTAATCAGATAATAAGGCAAAAACAACGGAAATTCAACGGAGTTGCCGATTTCTCTTCATTGAAATAAACTGATCTCAATTGCCCATATTTCCTGGAAAAAATCAAGTTTTCTCTGAAGACTCTTGGCAAGTTAGGTTGATTAAGAGTCATTACCATTAAAAGAATTGACGGGAAGCGACTGAGGAAGACTGAAAATTCTTGTGTCGCTGGTTCGATTCTAGTTCTGGCCACATTAAGCAGGAAAGTCTTACGATTTTCCTGCTTTTTTCATTTTAGAAAATCTGTACTTTGCTTCGTTCCTTTTGAATTGAATCCAGCTAATTATGTATATAACAGGTTAAATATTTAATCATTGATTTTATTTTGTTTTATTTTATTATTAAATAAACTAAAATTTAAATTTAAATTTAAAAAATAAAAAGATTAATAATTAAGGAGTTTATGCCTGCCCAAGCTGTCCATTTACAACCAATTTCTAGACATCACAATACCTATTTTTTTCATGCGGATGCTAATCCTCGCTTCAATGAGTATATTACCCATCAGATAAAAGAAAATAAAATTGGTCATTCACACATTAAGTGGTGTACGACCTCTAATGCAAAACACCAACCGCATTGTACTCTGGGTTATATTTATGGGAAAAAAAACGTAGACTTAAGTGCTTTAAATGAAAAAATTAAACAACAAACAAGTGAAGTATTGAAAGATTGTTCTCATTCTTTATTAACAAAAGTCAATGGTTTTCGTATTACCCCGACGGGTTGGGTCATCTTAACATTTAAACCGAAGAAAAAACTTCACAAGCTTCATGATGCATTTATTGAAAAGATGACAGAAATGAAGATGATGCCTTCGCAATTTAGTCAGCAAAATTTTTTACCCCATGTTTCAATTGGTCGATTACATCCAGGTGCTGATCAAAAAGAGGCACTGCAAGAGCTTCAACAATTATTTAATGCCATTCAAAAAAATCCTTTTCCTTTTATTATTTATAATATTGGTCTTGATCATTCTTTAAATCATCAAAATAACCAGATTTTAAATTATAAACTTTCAAGAAGAGATTTAGGTATTATAAAAGTTGAGCATAAGGGAGCCAACAATAATATTATTACCTTAAATTCCAAAGAAAAAGCTGAAAAGCTCGCGCATAAATTTTTTAAATATTATGGAATGGAAAGCGCTGTTGCTGCAGGACAGCCTAAACAAGTTAGACAAATTAAGCCGGGTGAATATACCATTCAAATAGATGATCGTTTATATAAGCAAGCTGAAGGGCATTTTTCTAACTTAACTATTAAAAATAGCCCCCCTCTTCCTAGGGCTAAACAAGTGGATGAAGGGAAACCTCAACGCAAGCCGGTTAATGTTCTTCCGCCTCCTGCGTTGAATAAGCCAATAGCTGCACCGCAGCCTTTATTACCTAGAGTTGCATTAGATTCTCCAATAAATAAACAAGAAATACCTACCAAAGTTCAGCGAGTAAATCCTCCTGACATTAATAAATATCCTGCTTTGCCACAAGTATTAGAAAATCTTAAAGTGGACAAGGCGCCGCTCGTCCAGGCTAAAAAAGGGTCAACCTTTTTTTGTTTTTCGTGGATAGAAAGAATATTCAATGCAATAAAATGGTTTTTTTTAGCTTTTTTAAAATTTTTTAAATGCTAAAAACTTTATTCATCTTGCATCACAGTAAAACCCCTTTGTCCATCAAATAAAAAGAGCGATTGCACTTGTGTAATCTTCAAATCATCTTTTGTCACAGCTTGCAAGAGATCGATCATGGACTGAGGAGCAAGTGCTTGTGCTTTGTCTTCCCGTATAAAACGACATCGCCAATTGTCTGTGCAGACCGTTTCAGGGATTTTATCTGGCCATACACGTACACCGCGGTTTCCAATTAATTTTAACTTCAAATGTGGAGTGTTAAGCTTATTGAGCCGTGCGGCCAATTCTTCGGCTGTTTCAGTCCATTGAATAAAAACATCGACGCCCACCAATTCTTGCTGAACAGCCGCCGTTTGTTGACTTGCTTTGTGAGAAATGTGCTTGGCTTGTGTATAGTGGACAGCAGGGAGTTGTGTGGGTATTTGGCCTAGGCGAGCAATGACGGCTTGAGCGAATTCTTTGGTGCCTACTTTTTCTTTGCTAATCTTTTCTTTGAAAATATCATAGGTGTGAATGCCATCTTCTAAGGTCTTTAACCACGCATTATGCATGCGAGATGCCACGTCCGGTTGTCCTATATGTACGAGCATTTGGACCGCTGCCAATAAAAGACCCGAAGGATTAGCCACATTTTGTCCAGCACGACGTGGAGCTGATCCATGAATGGCTTCAAACATTGCACCTGATGTACCAATATTGGCTGAACCCGCTAATCCCACTGATCCCGCAATTTGAGCCGCCACATCAGATAGAATATCTCCATATAAATTTGGCATTACAATCACATCAAACGCTGTAGGCGTATCTGCTAATTTAGCGGCCCCAATGTCCACAATCCAATGCTCTTTTTCGAGATGCGGATACTCAGCTCCTATTTCATCAAACACTTTATGGAATAAACCGTCCGAAAACTTTAAAATATTATCTTTCGTAAAACAAGTCACTTTCTTGCGTTGATGTGTCTGTGCATATTCGAACGCATAGCGTACAATGCGCTCACAACCCGCTCTTGTCATGATTTTTAACGCCTCAATTGTTTCCGGAGTGCAACGATACTCGACTCCCATGTACAAATCTTCTTCGTTTTCACGGATAATCACCACGTTCATTCCTGGATGTTTCGTTTCCACAAAAGGGTAATAGGCAACACAAGGACGTATATTTGCATAAAGTCCTAAGGATGTGCGCACTGTGACGTTCAAGCTTTTAAATCCACCCCCTTGTGGAGTAGTAATAGGTGCTTTCAAGAAGGCTTTAGAGTGTCGAATGACATCCCATGTTGAGGGTTCAATCCCTGTGGGTATGCCGCGTAAATACACTTTTTCACCAATTTCGACTTCATGAATATCTAAAGCTGCGCCGGCTTCTTTTAAAACGTGTAGAGTAGCCGCCATAATTTCTGGTCCAATGCCATCTCCGGCAGCTACTGCAATAGGGGTGCGGTGTGTCGTCATAAGGAAATCCTCTTTTTATGCAATCTAACTTGAGACTAATCACTTTGTTGTTTAAAATCCAAGCTTTAAGACAATCTTTTAATCCAAATTTCTAAAGGGCCTTATGTTACAAGAACTGCTTGAAAGACAACGTGCCTATACCGATCACTTTTTTGCAGAGTTAGATCTTCGTCCCATCGATCAACTTGTTCAACTTTTCTTAAATTGCCCGGGTGTGCTTTTCTTTACAGGAGTGGGAAAAAGCGGACTTATTGCCAAAAAAATTGCTTTCACGATGGTGTCAACAGGAACGCGCGCTTTTTATTTGTCCCCCACAGATGCGGTGCATGGAGATTTAGGCATGGTGTCTTCTCATGATGTGTTTGTCATGTTGAGCAAGAGTGGAGAAAGCGACGAGCTGCTCAATCTTGTTCCTGCTATTCGCAATAAAGGGGCCACTTTGGTAGGGATTGTCTGCAATCCTGATTCCCGTTTAGCCGCTGCTTGTCATACCACGATTGTTCTCCCTTTTAAGCAAGAGCTTTGTCCTTTTGATATGGCTCCTACGATGTCTACTACTTCTCAACTTCTTCTAGGTGATTTATTAGCCATCGCTCTAATGCGTCATAAAAATTTTAGTCTGGATCAATATGCTCTTAATCATCCATCTGGACGTATCGGAAAGCGTATTACATTGAAAGTTAAAGACTTGATGTTAACAGGTCAACGCATTCCTCTTTGCCGGCCTGAGGATTATCTAGGAGATATTTTGGTGGAGCTATCCAATAAGCGCTGTGGATGTATTTTAATTACAGATCCCGATTTAAAAATGAGGGGCATTTTCACCGATGGAGATTTAAGGCGTACTTTACAAAAGATGGGAGGACAAATTTTAGGGGTGCGCATGCAAGATGTCATGAATCCGCATCCTTGTACAATAGGCCCTGATATTTTAGCTTGGGATGCCATGAAGTTGATGGAAGCTGATTATCAAAAGCGCATTATGGTTTTGCCGGTTGTTAATGCAGATTATCAAGTGTTAGGACTTTTGCATATGCATGATATTATTCAGAGCGGATTATAATCATTTATTAGATTCCAGCTCGACGCAATATAGGCGAACATGATACAAGCACAATAGAAAACTATGCTTGAAGGAGGCTGGTATGATGACATCTACATGGACATGTGCGCGTTATTTCTTTCTGTTGACTTGCCTATTCTGTTTCACTGGTCTAAGTGCAAGGAACATAGATAAAGCTGTTAAAGAGACTTTAGCTTTAGGTACACCGAATAGTTCCATGGAGGTTTATATTATATCCGACTGGTTTTGTTCATCTTGTAAGAGAAATGAGCCCAAATTTAAAACTCTTTATGATGAATTGAAGTCGAAAGCGACTTTCTTTTTTATTGATTACCCTTTGCATCGCAAAAGTGCCAATTTCACACCTTATCATCTTTCATTTTTAAAAAATGAAAAGCAAAAATACTTTGATGCACGTCAAGCTTTATTAAGTTTAGCTGAAGAGACAGAAGATCCACGAGATGAAGATGTGATCAATTTAGTGGAAGAGCATGGGTTGCGTTTTAAAGAACTTTCGTTTGCAGAAGTGGCTGAGGGAAATCAATTTTTCGAGGATGTCCTGAAGAGTTTTGATGTGCATGCGACTCCAACTGTAGTAGTTGTCAATGATACTACAGGCAAGTATGAAAAATTTGTAGGCGGGCAGATTAAAGAAAAAGCCATTCAGGATGCCTTCAAAAAGCTGAATAAAAAATAATTAATTTTAATTCGACGGGTTGACGCGAAGCGTTTGGATGCGCAAGTCCTCTTGCGCTTTTTCGAAATGGATTGGATGAAGCTGCGTTATATGAAAGCGCAAGAGGACTCATCCTATTACCCATAAGTCTGTTGCCATTTGTGCGGTAGCACTATAACTGCATTAGCCCAGACCGA
>JASBUW010000197.1 GCA_030147755.1 Parachlamydiaceae bacterium | reverse complement strand
GGGCCTTCGCACTCCAAACGCTTCGCGTATTACCTATAATTGATAAGACTTGTATATTTATCTTCTATAATTTTGATGAAATCAAATATGTATCTTACTTAAAATACATACGTCAAATTTGAATTGAAGAACAAAATATATGTCTCTTTAAATGTGCCTGAAACATGTCCAACAAGCGGGCCTTTATTAACATCACACGATAAGTCACCCTGCCATTGCAATTCAGAAGAAAAATCTAAGGCTAAATTTTCAGTAATAGACCAACGCACTCCTGTTCCAATACGCCATTGCTCGCCAACAGGAAAATCCAAAGAACGTTGTGAATTGCTGATGGCAGAAGAATCATAAGCAATCCCGCCTGATAAAAGCACATTACAGTTATAACGACATTCCGCACCCAACGCTACATGCCACGTATCTTGATATTTGACTTTAGAGGTAAGGGTTCGACTATTTAAATCGGCAAGTGAAAAAATCACTCTTTCAAAATTTGACCATTGTTGCCAACCAAGATTGCCCATAAGACTCCAGCAAGCATTCAAATCATGATAAGCGCTTAACATCACACTTTGTGGAACACAGATATGCACTTTAGCCGTACTGCCAATAACTCCTACATCTTCTAACAGTCTTTCTAAAAGAGGACCAATGTTGTGAAATTTGGGTTTGTCTTGAAAATTGATTTTCACAGGTGTCAAATATTGAATCCCAAAACGCGTATGGCAAGTGGGTTCATATAGGATCCCAAAGACTCCTCCACAACCAAAACGATAATCATGTAAATTAAAATAACCATCGGGAAGTTGATCTAAAATATTATGCACAGCCGCTCGTTGTTTAAAGAAGCCATACATGACGTTGACACCTGCTCCTACAGACCATTGATCATTGATGCGATAAGCAGCTGCTGGAACAAAAGACAAGGCTTCCATTAACACTTTTTGCACATAATAGCGTCCTACCCATCCATGATTGTAAACAAGATCTGCACCGAAATATCCTAAGCTACCACAGCCCACCGTCAGTTTTTCTGTCAAAGGATGCACATAGAAGAAACTTCCTGAAGGAAGCCAAATATCTGCCTGTCCATCCGATCCTTTAACATTAGTTTGCGAATCAGGATCAAAGTGAACATGGGCAAAAATAGCTTGTAATCCCAATTCAAGCTGCTTATCACAAAGTCTTGTCATACCAGCAGGATTCGTAAAAACAGTCGAAGGATCTTCGGCCCTTGCGCTCCACCCTGCAGATGCCAATCTAGTATCAGTGGATGAAATTTCATAAAGATTGATACCGCCAGCTTGTAGTTGAGAAAGAAAAGAGCTTATGAAAAATTGCGTAACTAAAAGATATTTTATAAGAGATCTAGGGTTCACAAAACATCCTTATTTAAAGTATTGTAGCGTAGACTTTAGTCTGCGCCACAAATTCTTTCCTAACGTTTAATTTGCGAAGAGGGCTCTAAAAGCAAAAGTAGGCGCCTTAATCCTTCAGGATTATTGACATCTCTAATCAATTCGCTTGCAGAACCACTTGTTGGCTTAGTTGGTCTATTGGGGTACATGACCAATTCGCCAAAAAATTGATTCATCAAAGGTTGAGCTAAAATGCCAATCCAACCATGATCACTTCCGGAAAATCTTCCCGGAGATGTTTTTAGATCTCCACGTGTAGGCGCTGCGCCATTGAAAGTACAATCATACGCTTCACCCGGATCCCACCACAGATTATAGACAGCTGGAAAATCTAAATTTAAATTAGGCCCTAGCCAGGTATCTTTTGCCGTGTACAAAATTTTAAAATTGTCTATGCGAAGCCCACCAAAAGAAAGATCATTAATATAGATAAAGGAATTTCTTTTTGAATCTCCTTTGCTTAGAATATAATCGCTATTATCGATTCCATCAAAAACAATATCTTTACCATTATTGTCTTTCCATATCCTCGTGGGAGGCGTACCACCGGCTAATTTAACAAAAGTCGGCCACCAATCCATGTGAGACATCATTTGATTAGCTACAGTACCCGGTTTGATATGCCCAGGCCACCACACAATCGCTGGGCAACGGAATCCCCCTTCAAAGCTTGTGCCTTTCATGCCGCGGAAAGGCGTATAACCTGCATCCGGCCATGCATCAATCCATGCTCCATTATCTGTTGTCCATACAACGATCGTGTTTTCACTGATTCCCGCATCACGAATAGCTTGCACCACTTGCCCTGAGTTATCATCAAGCTCCATCAGAGCATCGAGATAATTTCCACCCCCTTTAGATTTACCTTTAAAACGCGGTGAAGGATTATTGGGATTATGCACTTTCATGAAGCATACATACATAAAGAAAGGCTTGTCATCTTTAGCATGTTTCTTAATGTAGCTAACCGCATCCTCACGCATCAAATCATCAACCGTTGCAAGATCTTCGTATGTGAATTTATTTTTCATTTTCTTAGGGACTTCTCCTGCTTTTCCTTCCCACTCCGCTAAGTCGACTCGATTCCACGCTTCCATAAAAGCTTTATTATGAACAGGGAAATCCGGTTGCAAAGGAAGATAATCATATGCATAAACGCCGGCATAATAAGGCAGCATGTATTTCATTTCATCAAAGCCATGCTCTGTTGGGAAATTCTGAGGACGATCTCCCAAATGCCATTTACCCCATTGAGCGGTCTGGTAACCCATTTTCTTTAACGCTTCTGCAATTGTCGGATCCTCTTTTTCCAATCCATTCAAATCACCCGGCGCTAACACTGTCGATAAAGCTGTGCGAAGCGGAATGCGTCCTGTAATAAAAGAAGCTCTTCCGGCTGTACAACTCGCTTGTCCATAATAGTTGGTAAAACGCATGCCTTCAGCAGCCAATCGATCTAAATGCGGCGTTAAACATCCTCTCGTTTCTCCTCCGCCATAACAACCTAAATCCCCCCAACCCACGTCGTCTGTCATGATGAAAACAATATTAGGTTTCTTATTCTCAGCTGTCTTTTGTTCTTTATTTTCTTGTTCAGGATTTTTTTTAACTTGTTGCTCGTTGTTTTCTTGACCTAAGAGCATGTTACTCATAAACATAGCGGCAAATAGAAAGAAAGCGACTCCCCTGTCAAAAAATAGGGAACAGGACGATTGTATTTTTGAAGTCTTCATCATTTTTTTCCTTTCCTTTTTTCTTATAGGATGACAAAATTCGACTTGTATTAAAAAAATTTTTAAATGTAAACCTTTTATTTAAACTTATGCACATCAAAAATTTGCTCGTCATTCGCTTGTGGCTGATCTTGCTTACCCTCACTTTGTCAGGACAAATTTACGGAGAAGGCTGCTGTTGCTGCTCTAAACTTCCCGCGCGTTTTGCAGTCGCGACTTCTTCACCGGAAGGAATGGCCTGGATTCCCGGTGGAGAATTTACGATGGGATCTGATGACAAAGAAGCGAAACGGGATGAAAAACCCCCTCATAAAGTGAAAGTCAACAGTTTTTGGATGGATACAACTCCTGTGACCAATCGACAATTTAAAGAATTTGTGGATGCAACAGGCTATGTGACAACAGCAGAGAAAGCACCGATACTAGAAGAAATCATGGCTCAAGTTCCACCTGGAACTCCTCCACCTTCTCCGGATCTTCTCATTCCGGCCTCCTTGGTGTTTAAACCCTCGCAAGGACCTATTTCTCTTGGCAATCATTATGCATGGTGGGAATGGAAATCCGGCGCTAATTGGAAACATCCTTTGGGTCCTGAGAGTTCGATTGAAGACAAAGAAGATCATCCGGTTGTGCACGTTTCCTGGTTTGATGCCGTTGCTTATGCAGAGTGGGCAGGCAAAAGGCTTCCCACAGAAGCAGAATGGGAATATGCCGCGCGTGGTGGAAAAGAAGGAGAGACTTACGTGTGGGGAAACGAAGAATTTTCAGAGGAGAAACCCCAAGCGAATCTTTGGCAAGGAGATTTTCCCTATAAAAGCACTAAAGCAGGAGGTTATTACGGCACAACGCCAGTCAAGACGTATCCACCTAATGCCTATGAACTCTATGACATGGCAGGAAATGTCTGGCAGTGGTGCTCTGATCTTTATCATGTTTCTTTCTATACGAAAGAAAAGAAAAAAGACGCCTCTTCGGTGGATCCCACGGGACCTAATAAATGCTATGATCCTGCTGAACCCTATGCCTGTAAACGTGTACATCGCGGCGGCTCATTTCTATGTCATCCCTCTTATTGCAAAGGCTACAGAATCGCTGCTCGCATG
Source organism: Parachlamydiaceae bacterium (assembly GCA_030147755.1). Taxonomy (GTDB): domain Bacteria; phylum Chlamydiota; class Chlamydiia; order Chlamydiales; family Parachlamydiaceae; genus JASBUW01. The sequence continues at coordinate 1,393 of JASBUW010000197.1, read as the reverse complement.
AAAACTTGTCCAGATACAGGACTCAACCATTTGGGATTTAGATGCGTCATGACACCTGAAATGTGGGCCAAAAAGCAAAAAGAAATTCTCCACGCCCATTCTTCATAAAAATTTAATAATATTAAATGTAAAATTTCACTAGGCAGCTCAAATTCTGTTTATTATAAATTTTCTGTTATCTTTACGTTGATTCGTTTATTTCGATTGTGACATTTATTTTAAATATTATATAATTTAAATTTAGAGCTATCAGACAAAGGAGCACAGGATGTCTAATGCATTGTTCCAAGCAAATGAACCCATAATGCCAGAACCCCGTGATATTGAATTGGCTGCACAATCTAGTGAAAAGCTCGCCTCTCTACTGTCAAAAAGAAAAAAAGATTTTCTTATCACAATTAAGATAGATGATAAAGAAGCACCCATCACTTTTCCTTTCTCTGCTATCCAACTTTTGCAGAAAATACTTACTCAAATGGCTCAAGGCAATGCAATAACCTTAATTCCTATTCATGCAAATTTGACTACACAACAAGCAGCAGATCTACTAAATGTATCTAGACCATTTCTTGTCAAACTGCTTGAAAAAGGCAAAATTCCATTTGAAAAAATAGGAACTCATAGACGAATAAGAGCTAAAGATCTACTAGAATATAAAGCCAAGCTAGAAGAAGAAAAAAAGCAGGCTCTTGATGAATTGATTAAACAAGCACAAGAGCTTGATATGGGGTATTAATTGAATAACCATTTTACTGTTATTTTTGATTCTAGTGTTTTATATCCAGCTCCTATAAGAGATCTTCTCATCCAAACAGCTTCTGCAGGACTTTTTCGAGGAAAATTAACAGCTCAAATTCATTATGAATGGACTTCAAATTTATTAAAAAATAGACCCGATTTAAAAATTGAACAATTAGAGCGTACTTGTCGATTCATTGAAATCAGTATTCCCGATTGTTTAGTTACTGGTTTTGAACCTCTTATTGAAAGCTTATCTCTTCCGGATCCTAATGATCGACATGTTCTAGCCGCTGCAATTTACTGTCAGGCTCAATTAATTGTGACGTCTAACCTTAAGGATTTTCCTTTAGAAAAACTCGCTTCATTTGGAATTGAAGCCCAGCATCCTGATACTTTTTTGAGATCCCAAGCAGATTTAGCACTCCCTCAATTTTTGGGATGCGTAAAAACTATTCGTGAACGATTAAAAAATCCACCTATTTCCGCTCAAAGTTACCTAATCGAATTAGCTTCGCAAGGACTTGTACAAACTGCGTCGTTTTTAGGAGATTTTGTTGCTATTATCTAGATTTTTTATTGAAATTGAGGTAAGCGTTCACTTATAGGTTCGCTGTGTACATAGACTGTTTGCCATTTGTGCGGTAGCACTCTA
>JASBUW010000005.1 GCA_030147755.1 Parachlamydiaceae bacterium | reverse complement strand
AGAAAAAAAGAAGCTATAGCAAGATCGGAAAAACACACAAAAAGGAAAACATAGAAAACTAAATAGCGACTGCTTCTATAAGCAGATAATACCGGCAAAGATAATTGTCGCTGCCCGGCAAAAATAATTGACGTTATATAGAGCGAGAAAATTTTTTAATACTCGCAAATGCAGCTGTCAATCTTTGATTATTTTTGAGTTTTTAGAAATTTATACATATGTATGATGACAGTACCTAAGGACAAGGTCACCGCTACTCACTCATACGCGATGGGAGCGGTGTTTTTTAAGGACAAGGTCACCACTATCTACTCTTCGCTCTGGGCTCGGTGTTTAGTCAAAAAATTAATACTCAATATTCTTATATTCATAAATTTGAACAAACTTTTGATTGATTTATTAATGATAAAATCTTGTAAAATGGAATGACCTATTTAAGTTAGTTTTTATTTGAGGCAATACGTCTAAAAAAGTAAGATTTCTTCATGAGGCAACACGACCGGCAAAGATAATTGTCGCTATATATTAAGTTAGTTTTTATTTGAGGCAATACGAAGTAAGAAGAACAAGATGAATTAGGCATGCATAAGTCTTAAGTCTCCTTGAGAAGAGTAAATTAGTTTCTGGTTATGACATAAGCAAGTCACGCTTGTTTAGCAAAATGAGAACAAGAAGTTGTTTAATATTATCAGATGTTAAAAATCATTTTTCAATATTCTTTGAGAGAGTAAAAGATCCTTGCTTTATCGCGCGACGTTATGATATTGTAAAACTCGCGCGATAAACGCTCTTCATTGCAAGTTGCGCGATATTTGTGATGCACAAAATCTGCGCTTAAAACATTAATTTGTGTTTATTGCGCGATATTTTTGCGTGATAGAGTAAATAGTTTTAATATATTGAAAATAAGCAATGTGAATTTAAAAAATATTGAGAAAAGATGGTAAAAAAAGTTCTAAATGAGGAAATACCAGAAAAAATCATAGGGCGTCGAAAAGAGCAGGAACTACTGCGAGAGCTGGTAGAGTCCAACAAATCTGAATTTATCGCTGTTTATGGTCGTAGAAGGGTGGGAAAAACTTATCTCATTAAAAATCTTATAAGTTCTTTTCCATGCCTATTCTTTCACGTGACTGGAATACAAAAAGGAGCTATTCAAGTACAATTAAAAGAATTCGCAAAGCAAATAGGGAAAGCATTTTATCAGAGTCCCTCTATCATTCCTCAGAAAAACTGGTTTGATACTTTTGAAGATCTAACCGATGCTATTAATGAAGTACCGAAAGACCAGACGATTGTCCTTTTTTTTGATGAATTTCCTTGGATGGCGACACCACGTTCAAAAATACTGATGGCGTTAGAACTCTATTGGAATCGGTATTGGGTTTTCGATAAGCGTGTTAAATTGGTGATTTGTGGATCATCTACTTCATGGATTATTAATAACATCATCAATAATAAGGGAGGTCTTCATAACAGAGTTACTCGTACAATCCATTTACAACCATTTTCTCTACATGAAACAGAAAGCTATTTAAAAGAACATCAAATCAAGCTCAATCGCAAACAAATTTTAGATCTTTATACAGTATTAGGGGGAGTTCCTCTTTATTGGTCTTTTATCAGAAAAGGACGTTCTGCTCATCAATGTATTGATGAACTTTGTTTTCAGAAAAATGGTCCTTTAGTAAATGAATTTGAACGTCTGTTTGAATCCCTCTTCGAAGATCCAAAACCTTATATAGAGTTAATACGATTTATTGCAGATCATCGTTATGGCATAGGACAATCAGAGCTGATCGCATTATCTAAGCTGCCTAATGGGGGAGGGACAATTGATCGATTGCATCAATTGGAGGAAGCGGGATTTGTCACAAGCCTTATTCCCTATGGGCATAAAGATAGGGGAGTTTATTATGTGATGGATGATGAGTATAGTCTCTTTTATCTGCGTTGGATCGAGCCTCATTTAAAGACGATTGCAAAGAAAGAAACAAATGAAGGATTCTGGCTATCTCTGTCTAATCAATCATGTTGGAAGGCTTGGGCTGGGTATGCTTTTGAATCTATTTGTTATAAACATATTAATCAAATTCGTCGTGCATTGCGTATTGATCCTAGTGCTCGAGCAGGGACATGGCGGTATGTTCCAAGATTGAAAGATCAAGAAGGTGCTCAAATTGATTTGCTATTCGATAGACTAGATGGAGTGATTACTGTTTGTGAAATCAAGTGTTCTGAACATCCATTTGCAATCGACAAACCCTATTGTCAAGAACTGTTGCGCAAGATGGAGGTATTTAAAAAGCAAACAAGGACAAAGAAGGAATTATTCTTCTCTATGATAACGACAATGGGATTAAAAAAAACCATCTATTCTGAAGAAATAGTATCGAATCAGGCTACGCTTGAAGATTTATATGTAGATATCTAGAAGCTAACAATTTGATAAAGATGTACAGTATTGTAGAAGAATGTATAGAACTATCGACTTGTACAGCTTTTTCAGGTATAGTGGACCCCAAAAAATGGACCACTTGATCTGTTAGATTTTTATGCTATCATTTCTAATTAATTAAGAAGATAGCATGGGAAAAACAAAACATACACCAGAATTTAAAAAGAAGGTTGCTCTTGAAGCATTGAACGCTTCGGAGGTAGCTGGATAATATTCATAGTCTTTGCTTAACCTTATCTATCTTCCTAGCCAAGCATGACTGGATAGGTAAGGGCGTAGGTTCCGCTCTTATAAAAGAGATTCTCCAAAGAGCAAAGAACAATCATGTTCATCACATTTTTTCTGAAGTCAGTATTACTGCAAGGCAGTTTTTTGAAAAAAATGGACTTAACGTCATAGCTGGACATACAACTGGCAGAAATGGCGTTGAACGCACAGGCTTCAAGATGGAACGCACTGTTTAAGAGACAGGAGACAAGATAGGGGGGGGAAGCATGCCCCCTCTATCTTGTCTCTAGCAAAATGAGAAAAGCATGTTTATTAACCATACTTTGCCAACCACTCTGCTTTTTGTTTGGCATAGAGCGGATTTTTCTCAGCTGTTTGCCAAGCTTGATAAAAAATGGCAGCGCTTTTGATTTTTTCCGGATCGCCCGTTCCTTTTTCATAACACTCTGTTTTATCTAAATTTTTGTATTTTTTTCCTCCCTTATAATTCGCATAACGCCTAGATCGTGTGAATCCCATTTGCAAAAATTTACGTGTTAAATCGGCCCCTACAAAATCTCCTTTTTCGAGGTATTCATAAAAGAACTTTAGAAGCTGTGTGCTACTTTGTTTTGCAGCCTCTTCTGTTTTAAATCGCCAATGAGGGACAAGCACGCTTTTATACGGCTCACAAATTAAAACACCTTGTTCACCTTTTCCTACACGATAAGCTTCAGGGTGTTGTTGATAATCAATGTCAGCTTTCCATGGATAAATTTTTAAATCGAATGCTTTAACCATTGGCTCCTTCCTTTGCAAGAAAACTTGCTTTTTATCGATAAAGATAAAAATTTAGCGTGGTATTGCAAAATTTAAGTGCAGCATCTATTTGCTTTCATTCTAATATTTGAGATGATACATGTTGGTGACTTTGGTAGCAACGCGCTTAGGTATTTGCTACACCTAATAAATGGAAGTATTGACTATTCTGAGACCAAATGATGACTTCAATCAAACACTTGCTAGAGGAATGCCAACACCGTTCGATTGAGCTGCTGAAGCAGAATTTAACAGAGCACGGTTTAATGGCAGCCAGCTTGAATGAAAAAAGCAACTCTAGATCTTACCATTGTATTTTTGGAAGAGATGCCGCTTTATCTGCTCTTGGAATGGTGTTAACGGGCGATCCTGATTTAATACAGGGCGCTTGTAACGGACTTGAAACTTTAGCTGTGCATCAAGCTGAGAATGGGCAAATTCCAAAATTTGTGGATCCTTATAGTCAACAAGGTGATTTTTGGTATCTAGGATGTATTGACGCGACTTTGTGGTGGCTCATTGCCCTTGATTTTGTCTCAAAACAAACTAACGTGGATTTACGTGCAAAATTTAGTCAACAAATAGAAAAAGCCCTCACTTGGCTACACTGTCAGGAGCATCCTAGACTCTATCTTTTGCAACAAAATGAAGCTAGCGATTGGGCGGATATTATGCCTCGTTCAGGTTTTGTTCTATATACAAATGCTTTGTGGTATCACGTGAAGAAAATGTATCACTTGAAACACCTCAAAGAAACGCATCATCATTTTAATCACCTGTTTCATCCCTTTTCATATGACCTTCCTGAATATAAAAGATTGCGCTTATTGATTCACTACGTCAAAAAAGAAATTTCTCATCATGAACTCTATTTAAGCTTTGTGAACTTTTCTTTTTTCGGCAAGGAGGGAGATGTTTTCGGAAATTTGCTTGCCATTGTGTTTGGTTTGGCGTCTCCTGCCATGGCGATGAGGATCTTGAAACATCTCAAAGAAGTGCAAGTGGATCATCCTATACCCGTGAGAGTGACTGTAGAACCCATTAAACAAAAAGATCCTTTGTGGCGTTCTTATATGGGCAGACATAGACAAAATTTAGAATATCAATATCACAATTCAGGTGCATGGCCTTTTGTAGGGGGATTTTGGGTAATGGCTTTGGCTAAAGCAGGTTTAAAAAAAGAGGCTGGAGAAGCCCTGGAAAGGTTAGCTATTCTCAATAAAGAACAAGAATGGAAATTTTCTGAATGGTTTAAAGGCGACACCTATGAGCCAAAGGGGATGGTAGGTCAATCCTGGAATGCAGCTATGTTTTTATTGGCGATGGCTTATCTAAAAAACGATATTTTAGAGATCATGTGAAATGGATAATTTAAACCTGATTTTATCAGTTAAAATCTTCTAAGCAAAAAGCAGCGATTGTCAATTATTCTTTTTGTTTACAAAGGCAAGAACTTTCGGCTTTTCATACGTGAGGATTTATCTTAGATGCTTAAGGTGTTTGTGTATAAATGACAGATTGCTCATCTATAGGTGAGAATTCATCTACAGAGCGAATAAGAATATTTGTGGTTTGATCTTGTATAATATTGTAGACGCCATCATCTGCGCTTATAGTTCCAGAAACTTTGGCTAAGGGTTCACTTTGTTTCCACTTAAGATCCATGAGACCTGTTGTGACTTGATCTAGCTTAAAACTGGTTTTGCCTTCTAGTGGGATGACGGCGATGCGCAACTTTTCATCTTTTTTTCTCTTCTCCGCAATAAATTTTAGTTTGGATCCCTTTACAGTGGCAATTGTATAACCTTCTTGTAAATCTTGACCGTTGACTAATAGCATTTCTTGTTCAGATAGCTCTTTAGTGTTGTTCATGAAAGTATTCCAAAGCTCCAAAGATTTAGCATTTGGCTCTTGGCCTTCGGGATAATGAAGGACAAAAAGTAAGGTAGTGCCAGGAGACACATTTAACCCTACAAAGGCAAAGTAAAAGAGTTTTTCGTCTTTTTTATAGCTCATTTCTAGTACAGGATAATTTCCCCATTTTAACTTTCTTATTTTTGCATCAGGTGCGATCCTTGTGAGGAGTTCTTCTTGTCTAAATTGATCGGGACCAATCTGAGTTGTTGAAGCTACAGTCACGCGAATAAGGGGGTTGTGCAAAGAAGCTTCATCCTTAAAGAAAGCCATTAAATCTTCTTTTGGTCCCCAATAAACCCAATCCAGTATATCTGAGCCTTCAGGACTCATAGCGACAAAATTATCAGGAATAGCAGGTTGAATGGAGGGCAAATAAGCCAAGTTTGGAAGCAAATCTACAATTTTAGGCATGTTATTATTGGGATTAGCGGATAACATATTCAACATCAAACAAAAAGAAATGAATAAAAATCTAAGCATCATTTGTTATTCACTCCTATTTGAACGTGATTGATATCAAGTAATGCCAATAGTGCCTGCTTTTGTTTAAAATTGCACGTCATATGTAAAAGTGGGAAGGAAAGGACGAATAAGCGGGTCCATGCAAGCGCTTAGCAAGAAATGTTCAAATGAAAAAACAAATTTTATTTATATATGAACCTATCCGTAAAGTAATCTTGTCAACCACATCCAAGCCATGCCTAATAACATAAAACCATTCCAGTATTGCTTTCGTCTTTCCCATCGAATACACAGGCGCCTAAATTTTCTTTGCATCCAAGCAAAACAGCGTT
>JASBUW010000031.1 GCA_030147755.1 Parachlamydiaceae bacterium | reverse complement strand
GCGCGCAAGGTTTGGGTGTGCGTCGGTCCTCCTTCGCACTCCAAAGGCTTGCGCGCCTTACCCATTTTTGCTTCTTTGCATTTAATGATTTTCAAAAACAGGCGTATATTTAATATTACACTTATCCAAATACAGATAAATAGCAGGCGTCAAAAACAGCGTAATCAGCTGTGAGAAAACTAATCCTCCAATGATGACTAAACCCAAAGGACGTCGAGCTTCTGCACCGGTTCCAGCTGCTAGCGCAATAGGAATTGCTCCAATAATGGCCGTCATCGTCGTCATCATAATCGGTCGAAAACGGACCATACAGGCATTGTAAATCGCTTCTCGTGGGCATTGATGTAAAGTGCGTTGATTTTCTAATGCATAATCTACCAAAATAATCCCGTTTTTCTTCACAATTCCAATCAACAAAATAATTCCCAAATAAGCATATAAAGACAGAGGTAATCCTAAGCAAGCCAAGGTAATTAAAGCGCCAAATGTGGCAGGTGGCAAAGTGGATAAAATCGTTAAAGGATGAATGAAACTCTCATATAAAATTCCAATCACGATATAAACCGTTATAACCGACAATAGCAATAGAATGTTTGCACTTTTAATTGATTCTTGAAATGTTTCAGCAGTTCCTTTCACTTGTCCAATCACTTCAGGAGGCAAAATTTCTTGAGATAAATTTTTCAATTCTTCTAAAGCAGTTCCTAATGGTACACCCGGAATAAGGCTAAAAGAAATTGTCACAGCAGGAAATTGAGAAATATGATTAATACTTGCAGGCCCGACTCCCTCTGACCAATTTGCAACCGCATTTAAAGGCACCAAATGATGACCTTCTTCTGAGCTCACATAAATTTGAGATAACGTTTTTGCTTGCTGTTGAAAACGTGGTTCTAACTCTAAAATGACATCATATTGTTCAATAGGCGTCTGAATACGCGTCACGCGACCTCCCGCATAAGCTAAACCTAAGCCATTTTCTATTTTTTCAGCTGTTACTCCCAAACGGGCAGCTTGATCTCTTAACACTTCGACATTCAATTGAGGATTTCTAATTTCTAGATCACTGGAAATTCCTTGAAAACCTGGTAAATCTTTCATACGCTCAATAAAACGTTCAGCTGTTGCATACAAAAGCTTGCTATTGATGCTTTGTAGAGTATATTGATAGCTTCCTTTGGTTTGCGTTCCAATAGCTAAATCAATGAGAGGAACATTTTTAAAATAAACGTTAATCCCTGGAAGATACTTTAATTGCTCAGATAGATCATGCATCACTTGTAAAATAGGTTTACGCTCACTTCTAGGTTTAAGACGAATAAATACCGTGCCATTGCGAAATTGTGGTAGAGCAGCTAAAGAAACAATCGTGTCTACATTCGGATTTGCACGCATAATGTCAGTCACTTGTTGTTGATATTTGATCATGCGATAAGGAGAAGTTCCTTGCTCAGATTGTGTGAAAGCAATAATAAATCCAATATCATCATCTGGAATAAAATCTTTGGGTAATACGTAAAAATAATATCCACTGACGATCAAGCTCGCTACTCCTATTACTAACGTAATCCAACGATGATCAAGCACCCAATTCAAAGCCGGACTATATACACGCAACAAAGACTGATTCAAGAAATTAGCAAGACGTACACACACACCAGACTCTTTTCCTTGCTGTCTGGGTTTAATAAATCGACTACACAGCATAGGAGTCAATGTTAAAGAAATGAAACCTGATATTAAGGTAATAATCATGAGAGTGATCGAAAATTCTTTAAAAATTTTTCCTATTAAACCTCCCATGAAGAGAAGAGGAATAAACACAGCGGCTAAAGATAAGGTCATCGAAAGAATCGTAAAGCCAATTTGATGAGAACCTTCTAAAGAAGCATAACAAGGACTTTCGCCTTGTTCTACACGTCTCACAATATTTTCTAAAACCACAATCGCATCATCAATAATAAACCCTACCGCTAAAATAAGCGCAAGTAAAGAGAGATTATCGATGCTGAAATCAAGAAAATACATAAAGATAAAAGTTCCCAAAATCGACATGGGCAAAACCAAAGAAGGAATAATAGTGTCCGTCCATTTACCTAAAAAGACGAAAATGATAAACACGACTAACACTAAAGCGATCAACAGCGTATGTTCTACTTCTTTAATGGACTCCCGAATGGATAATGAACGATCAAATACGATCCGCAATTGAACAGAGTGCGGTAATTGAGCCATTAGCTTAGGTAAAGCGCGATTAATTTCATCCGAAACTTGAATCGTATTTGCGCCTGGTTGACGTCTCACAGCTAATACAACAGAGACTAAATTTCTTTCTTTATCTAGATAGCGCAAATCAAATTTATCATTCTGCAAACTATCAATCGCACGTCCTAAATCTTTAATGCGGACGGGTGCTTGATTGCGATACGTTACAATTAACGGATCATATTTACTGGCTTTATCAAGTTGATCTTGTGCCATAATCGTGGAAGACTGCACAGCTCCGCTTAACTGTCCTGTCGGTAAATAAGGATTGCTATTGATAAGGGTATCAGAGACATCTTCTAAGGTAACACCTAAATTGGCTAAAGTGTCTGGATTGACTTGCACACGAACTGCATAAGGAGATCCATATACTAAAACTTGTGCCACACCTTTCAAAATAGACAAATGCTGGCCAATATAAGTATTAGCATACGTATACAATTCAGCTCTCGTCAGTGTTTCAGAAGTGAGAGCGATATAAATAATGGGTGTATCAGAAGGATTGACCTTTTTATAATTAGGATCTGCTGGTAAATTTGGAGGAAGTAAAGTTTTAGTGCGAGAAATTGCTGCTTCCACATCTTGTGCAGCTGAATCCATGCTTTTTTGAACATCAAATTGCAGAATAATATCGGTATGCCCCAAAGTATTAGTTGAAGTGACAGAATCAATTCCGGGAATAGTCATGAATTCTTTTTCGAGAGGAATAGCCACTGTATTTGCCATGGTCTCTGGATTAGCTCCTGGAAAATTAACTGTCACATTAATTGTAGGATAATCCACATTTGGTAAATTACTCACAGGTAAAAAATAGAAAGCGATAAATCCGGAAAGTGCAATTGCAAACATGATTAAAATGGTCATCACAGGACGTTTAATCCACGGAGCGGATAAATTCATGGTTGAACCTGCTCGGGATTATTCATCACGGTCGCTTTATCTCCCGGTTTTAAATTAATCTGCCCATCCGTTACTACAATCATCCCGGGTTGTAATCCTTCTTCAATGAGAATCTGTTCTTGTAAATGTTGACCCGGTTTTACTTTGATCATCTCAACGGTTTGATCGGGCTTTAGGATAAATACAAAAGGTCCTTCTTGACCAACTTGCACGGCAGAAGCCGGTACAAGTAAAGCCTTTTCCTGCATATGAATAAAAACACGCACTTTAACAAATTCTCCAGGCCACAAAACTTTTTCTTGATTGGCAATCATTCCTTTAATTTGAATTGTCCCTGTATTGAGATTCACTTGATTATTAATAGCCTGTACTTCACCCACAAAAGTTTGTTGCGAACCTGGTAATATGACTTGAAATTCTTGAAGACCTTTCGTCAGGAGCTTTTGGAATTCTTCAAATTCTTTTTGGGCAATAGCAAAATAAACATAAATAGGACTAATTTGTAAAATCGTTGTTAAAGGATTTTGATCGGTAGGTGAAACAATATTTCCAATGTCCACTTTTGACAAGCTGACGCGTCCCCGAAGCGGAGAAACGATTGTACAATAATTTAAGTTGTTTTGCGCAATGCCTATTTCTGCTTTATCCAATAAAATCTGCGCTTCTAAAGCCTTGACATCGCGGCTGTATTCTTCAATACTCAATTTAGAAACAAAATCGCTTTTCACAAGAGCTAAATAGCGTTTCACTTTATGATGAGCATATTCAAGAGCTGCTTCATCTTTGAGAAGAGTGGCCACTGCCTTTTCTAACGCTAATTGATAAGGTAGAGGATCTATACGATAAAGAATATCTCCAACTTCTACATCTTCTCCACCTGTAATTCTCACATCAATAATGGTTCCACTCACTTGAGGACGAATCTCTACACTATTGATGGCATTCACATTCCCAATCGCTTCAATAAATATCGGCACATCGCGTTGCTCTACCGGCGCTATCTTAACAGGTAAAATTTTTTCTGCAGGCACAACAGGCTGAGAAGAGCAGCTCACTAATCCACATGCGAGCAAAATCAACATTAAATAATTGGCTAGCATCATTTTTCTCTTTGCTTCCAAGGTTTAATTTCTTTATCTGTGCCTGTTGTACCAACAGCAAAAGAAATGTTAGATAAAGCAATGGCCCATCGCGTACGTGCTTGAATGTGTTGTGCACGTGCATTTGCAAGTGTGCGTTGTGCACTCAAAACATCTAAAATTGTGCCTAATCCTTCCTGATAAGTCAGAGTAGCAGCTTCATAAGCTTCTTCGCTAAACTTTAGAAATTTTTGACTATAATGCAAATTTTCGACAGCAGTTTTAAAATTAAAATAACTTGTCATCACTTCTAAAGCTATATTAATCTCAACATTGCGAATATTTGCGCACGCAGCTCGTACATATTCACGCGCTTGACGTTCTTGATTCATATATAAAAATCCGCTAAAAAGTGGAACACTTATGGTAAAAGCGCCTGAAATGGAATGCGTATTAAAGCTGGGATTCATCAAATCATTAAACTCTACCAAATTAGCCGAAGTATTTAAGGTAGGCAACCCCTGAGAACGCGCGACAATCACTTGAGCTTTCGTTTGCGCATGAAAAGCATAAGCTGCTGCTAAATCAGGTCGATTCTGCTTAGCTTCTTCTATGAGTGCATCTACTTGTTCTGTCACCACATCTATGGGTAAATGAGCAGGAATTTCAGGAAGTTGAAACTCTGTATTTGCCTGCAATCCCATGGCTTTCGCTAATTGTCCATACACAATCTCTTTTTGCCCTTTCAAATCAGCAATCGCCAATTCAAAACTAATGAGCTCTGTCTGCGTTTGTAACACATCTAATTTATTGCGAATTCCCACTTGAAACTGTGCTTCAGCAGCTTCATAATTTTTTTGAGCATTTTTAAGATCACTATAGCGTGCTTCTAAAAGATGAGATACTCCCATATAAGCATAATAAGCTTGCAAAACCCCTATAATCACTTGCTGGATCTGACGGTTATGCGTCCAATTACTAGCATATAACGCTTGCTTAGCTGCTTCAATGGTGGCTTGGCGTCCTCCAAAGTCTAAAAGTAAATAAGATAACGCCAAAGTATGTGTCAATGTACGGCTTGGACCGATTCCCATGGCTGTATCGCCCACAACTAAAGAAGGATCAGTTGTACCAGCTGCTTCATCTGTATTATTATTTATTAAACTCGCCAAAGGAATAAGCTCTAAACCTCTTCCTAAGAGAAATCGATGAAGAGGAGAGTGTGGTATATTCAAGAGAAAATCATTTGCAGGCGTTACCGTAGAGTCCACTGATGACACAGGAGTAACATCATCAAATTCTGTGTCTTCTATGAAGAATTCACTATCTAAAGTCACTGTGGGATAAAGAGCTGCGCGCGCGATTTCAACCTGATAAGCGGCAGCGCGCGCATTAGCCCACGTCTGCTGCGTCAAAGGGTTCATGAATAAAGCAACATCAAGGAGATCAGCCACTTGTACATGGGGTTTTCGAATAATATCCAGCGTAGACGCAAGCTCGGCTTCCCATGGATATTCGCAGGGACAAGTCAAAATATCGTCTTTAGGTTGCCAAAAGACACCGGGATCAATAGAAGTTTGTCCCAGACAAGTGGGATCTTTTGGACAACAACTTGTCAGTAGCAAACCTGTACACATGCACAGAATAAATGACACGCGATTCATGAATAGTGATCCACAAATTGAAAAAGCCGCATTCTGTCGCATCCCACATTTTTTTTATAGTGAAAGTGGGATGACCAAAGGACAAAGGACAGAAGCTAAATTGTGGACAATGTAGACTTCGTAGACAATGTAGAAATCATGCAAAGATTTAACTAACTGAGCTTATAAAATTTGCATAACTTTTACAAAGCATGATGTCCACATTGTCCACGAAGTCCACACCGTCCACCTAGTCCACAATTGAGCTTCTGTTGTTGGTTTCTTAATTTATTATTAAACGATTAAAAATAGATAACTGAAATAAAATAATAATTTTTTTTTAAAAAAGATGACACCCTCTTGCTTTAATTAATTATAATTGCTATAATTAAATATAAGGATGTTAGGTTTAAAGGACTTTAACCTAAAATGAGTGTGGATGGGATTTCTCGAAGCACTCAAAAAAAGAAAGAGTTGAATTTTTACAAATTTTAAGTGTAGCGTTTCAGACGTGAAGTGGAAGAGAGTGTAATTCTCGGAAGGTTCAGGAAGTGTAATTTCCTAAATCTGAATTCCCTACTAAGCTTATTAACATTAATAAGAATAGTTGGAGAACAAAAATTATGGCAGATACCAGTAACAGCGATAAAATTTACAGAAGTGACCTAATAGGCACTGTAGATGCAAGAGAAGCCCAGTTAAAAAAAGACATCGATGCGATTAATGCAAGTAGCGGTGTCGGTCCTGGTGAAATGCTAAATATGCAAATGAAGATGAATAAATTCTCTCAATACGTAGAGATGTTATCTTCTATGGCGAGTGCAATGCACGCTGCGAATCAGAGTGCGGCTCGTAACGTTAAAGGATAATCGTCTTATAGCCAAGTTTGTACTTGGCTATTCCCTGTGGCTCTTGTTATTAAGGTTTTGGCGTGGGCGGCTATTGGAGTCCTCATCCTAATCTCAGGCAAGAGTCGCAGATTATTCCTAAGAATGTAAGAGAAAGGAAGCTTGTCATGGCAATACCAGAAAAAATAGACGCAATTAAAGGCGTGAGTGAGACATTTGAAAAAACAAAGCCTCTCTCTCCTATGGAAGGAGCGAACGAGTACGTCGAGCGCGTCTCCCCTAATAAAGAGCATTTTCAAGCCCTTTTAAACACGACTAAACCCAATGCTTTAGGGCCTGACACCACTTTTGTCAATCCTTCTGATGAAACTCAAGACCTCTCAAAAAACCCCATTTTTTCAGATGAAAATGTCTCTGCTCAAAAGAGTGGAACAGCGACCGACCAAGAGGGCAAAAAACGGGATCAGCGTCAGCAAAATGAAGAGGTAGAGGCTGTGTCGGCAACTAGCTCTAAAAAACAAGCGTCTTCTACTTCCCCCTCCTTAATGGATGAAGTGAAGAAGCTGAACGCTCATGAGTTGAATGTAGGCAAAATCAGTCCCGAAGATTTAAAAAATCAAGCCAAAGGGATTATTGCACAACTTGATCAGGTTAAAGCAAAACTGTCCGAACCTAATACAGAAATTAAGCCTTCTTACCAGCCTTTACTCCGCAACCGCCTCACACACATTGATGATAACCTAAATATCGCCTTATCTAAATTGGGAGAAGAGCATCGTACGACTCCGGTAGCGAGTGTGAATAATACTCCCTCTGCCAATCCGGTGGAACGCTTTATTGGTTTAATTAACAATAACCAAAACCAAATTGAAAGCTTAATGCGTCTAGTGGGCAAACTAAACGAGCAAGAGAAGATTCCAGCCGGAATGATGCTAGCTATTCAAATCAAAGTGGGTTATGTTCAACAACAAATCGAGTTATTCACAAGTTTGTTGAATAAAGCGTTGGAATCTACAAAGACCATCATGAACGTTCAAGTTTAAGCATTATTTGCGCTGCTTCTTAAGGATAAAAGACGATTATCGCCCTTTTATCCTTATTTTTTTAGATTGTTATTTCTAACGAGATAGGTGAACCGATGTTTTCAGACAATCAATTCGACAAATTACTAGGTGATCTTGATGAACTTCAATTGACGACCATTAATGGACGTATCACTGAAATCGTCGGAATGCTCATCAAAGCAGTCGTCCCAAACGTCAAAATTGGAGAAATTTGCCTCATTAAACGCGAAGGAGAACCTCTACGCGCTGAAGTGGTAGGATTTACCAAAGATGAAGTGCTTCTTTCTCCCTTGGGCGAAATGACGGGCGTGGGACCCTCTTCAGAAGTCATTCCCACTTATCTCCCTTTACATATTAAAGTGGGGCCGCAGTTATTAGGACGCATTTTAAATGGTTTGGGCGAACCTTTGGACGAAGATACCAAAGGCCCCTTAATTCTAGAAGAAACCTATCCTGTTTTGCAAGCTCCTCCTGATCCTGTCAAACGGATGCCCATTGATAAACCTATCTCAGTCGGTGTACGCGCCATTGACGGAGTTTTAACAGCAGGATTAGGACAACGCGTCGGCATTTTCGCGGCGGCGGGCGGAGGAAAATCGACTTTATTGGGAATGATTGCACGCAATGCCGTGGCTGATGTCAATGTCATCAGCCTCATCGGTGAGCGTGGACGCGAATTGCGTGAATTTATTGAAAAAGATTTGGGTCCTGAAGGGCTTAAACGTTCTGTTTTAATTGTGTCGACTTCCGATCAAGCCTCTCAACTACGTTTAAACGCAGCATATGTAGGCACAGCCATTGCGGAGTACTTTCGCGATCAAGGAAAATCTGTCATTCTCATGATGGATTCCGTTACCCGTTTTGCTCGTGCTTTACGTGAAGTGGGACTTGCAGCAGGCGAACCCCCTGCACGTGCTGGTTATACGCCTTCCGTCTTTTCGACGCTACCTAAGCTGCTCGAACGATCAGGTAACTCAGATAAGGGCAATATTACAGCTTTTTATACGGTTCTGGTGGCCGGAGATGATATGAATGAACCCGTCGCGGATGAAGTGCGTTCCATCCTAGACGGCCACATTATCTTATCTAGCGAATTAGCCCGCCAGTATCACTATCCAGCCATTGACATCCTTTCTTCTGCTAGCCGGGTAATTAATTCGATTGTTCCCAAAGACCATCTACAACTCATTGGAAAACTGAAAGAAGTATTGGCCAATTATAAGAAAAACGAATTATTGATTAAAATTGGAGAATACAAAAGAGGAGCTGATAAAGCAGGAGATTTTGCCATTGACCATATTGAGAAAGTCCTCAAATTTTTGAAGCAAGCCGTTGATGAAAAATGTTCCTTTCAAGAAACGCAACAGTTACTTAAGGCCCTTTTTAGATAAGGCTATAGCTCATGAGTAAAATTGTTTATCCTCTCTTACAAATCATTGAAGTCAAGCAAAGGCGTGTAGAAGAAGCTGAAAAAGTGGTAAGAGAGAAAAAACTTGCTCTAGAAAAGGAACAAAAAAAACTAGAAGAAGTCCAAGCGGCTCGTGATAAAGTCAAAAAACATCAACAAGATAAATTGACGCAGCTACGCGAAACCCTCGATCATGGCAGTACAAGCCCCAAAATTCAACAAATGAAAGTGTACCTGAAAGTTGTCGATGAAAAGCTCAAAGTTGAAGAAAAAAAAGTGAAGGATCAAGAAGAACAAGTCTCTATCGCTGAAAAAAATCTCGAACAAGCGCGAGAAAATCTCCGTCTTAAAAGGCAAGAAGTAGATAAATTGCTCACCCATAAAAAAGACTGGGAAAAAGAAATGCGCAAAGAATTAGAAATCATTGAAGCTAGAGAACAAGATGAATTGGGTTCTATTATCCACGGTATCCATCAAAGAAGAAATTCTTCTTAAAAAACAGGAATTAATTTAAAATTATTGTTTGTTTTAAATTACTGAAGTTATATAATTATATTAAGATAGTAATATCGAGGCATTATAACAAGGAAGTCTTTGTATGTTCAGTAATAGCAGCAATAATGTTACTTCAAGTTCTTCTTCTCCTTATAAAGGAGTGGATAAATCAGGCCGAGGTCAAACAGTTGAAAGCTATCGTTCAAAAGATGATGATCCTAGAAATCAGAAATTTAAGAAAATCATGGATGAAAAACACGGAGATTCTTCTGGTGAAGAAGAAATTGTTAAAACCTCTGTGTTTGATCTTCCTAATAGTAAGCAAGGTACACAGCCTCTTCCATCACCCAAACTTAAAAAAGGTGAAATCAAAGGAGTTCAACCTCAACAAACAGAAGACATGGCTGATGCTCAGCTACAAAAGGGACTCAAATCTACTCCTGCTGTTGCGCAAGGTCCAAAAGGGCTTCATGCAGCTCTTCCTCAAGCAAAAGAAAATCCCTCTAACATACCTACAACCCATATTGCTAGTGATCAAGAAGGGGAAATCACTCTTCACCAATCTATGGGCAAAAAACCTGGAACCAATTTAATTGCAGTAGCAGATACGGCACCCTCTAAATCCAAAATCGGTGAACTGACTGTAGGTAAGGCAAGTTCTGGATCTACAGGTAAAGAGACAGGATCCGGTCTAGCTAAAAATCAACTGCCTCAAGAAACTGTAGAATCTTCTTCAACTAAAACTAAGCCTCAAGAGAAAACAGGTGAACAAGTTATCTCTCCTCAAGACGAGATCGCTAAAAGCCAACAAAAGCGACCTTTAGTACAACCGCTCTCTAAAGAATCAGAGCCAGAAACCAACTTAGTACGAGAAGAAGTAAGTACTTCTGAATCTCGTGCTTCTAATAAAAAAGACAAGAGTATATTCGATTTAGCACGCGACTCGGAAAAACAGGTTCAACCTGTTATTGCGCAAGCTTATACCGCAACTGAAGCGAACATTCAGCAAAACCAACCGGTTCCTATGCCTTCTCCCGCAAAAGCGATAGAAGAGATTGCAAGACAACTCGTAGATGCTGTGCATTTGATGCGTGTTGAAGGACGTACAGATACGATTGTCACATTGCGCCATCCTCCTCTTTTAGCAGGATCTCAAGTGACTTTAACAACATTTGAGCATGCAAAAGGTGAATTCAATATCTCTTTCTCTAATTTAACTTCCCAAGGAAAAACGTTCTTGGATCAGCAACTCGCACAAAATAATTTACAAGACAATCTGGAGCGTAAAGGGATCATTGTTCATACGTTAACAACGACCACTCAAGTGGATAATCCTCTGACTATGCAAGCAGGCCAACCACAACGTGATCAGGACCAACAGCAGCAACGCCAACAGCAGCAACAGCGTCAACAACAAGAACAAGAGCAAGAAGAAGAAATGGCATAAATTTAGTCATTTTTCCTTAGAAGAGCATAGCGGCCTTAAATCATAACGATTAAGCTCTTGCTATGATTTTAGGAATGAAGCAGTTGAAATGAAAAGACAAACGACCACAACAAACTTAACGACAATGACAAACAACAAAAAGAACGAATAACTTTGTCCACTTCGTCCTTTCACGTTGTCATTAAGGGCGTTTATGTCGTTTTGATCGTTTGTCCTTTTGTCTTTTGCGTAAGATTGGTAACCGTTCAGATCCCCTCCTTTCGTCGAGGTAAAGAAGGTAATCAGGCCGTCTCGGCCTGTTTCTAATGCAGCTTAAATATTACCGATTTTCCATCACCATTACCAATTTTGCAATTAGCCTATTTAAGCTGCATTAGAAACAGGCCGAGACGGCCTGATTACCTTCTTTACCTCGACGAAAGGAGGGGATCTGAACGGTTACTAAGATTGAGTTACTAATCGCGGCAGCGATTAGTAAACTTGTCTAAACTCCAGAGCCAGAGCCATCTCTCTGATGAGATGGCTGCAAATGTTTAAATTTTCAGTTCTTTATTTGTCTTCTAGCTTTTCGCTTTCAACTGTCACTAACAAGACCCGATCTACTAATTGTGAATTTAAACCCACTTTACATGCAGATCCTCCTCTTGAGTGATCGGTATAACCCTCTCGGAGCAATCGAATAATTCTTTCTTTCCAATCAATGTTGCTCTCAAATTTTGTAGGAATTGATTCACAAATACTAAAAAGGGTATCTTCTGTTTTTATATAATTTAGGGTAGCACCTATTGGATCAGTAAAGAAAGCTCCTATATGTACCCAGTAATTTTCAAAAGTTGCTTTAATTTTCGCTTGGTCATTGCTTTCTAAAACTTTTACTAAACAGCCCTCTAACAACATGCATATAGAACGCTTTGGAGCAAATCTCTCTCTCCCCCTATAAGTCGTAAAACTGTGAAAAATGGCTCCTATTTGTTGAGTTGTACAATTCTCTATAAGAGAAGCTCCAAACCAATAATGATCACTATCTTCTAACCTTCTCGATGAATAGTTTAAAGAGGGAAGAATCTTAAGCATTTCTTGATCGACTTTTGATTGTTGATCATTTAAATGATTTAAAATATGTTGAGCACAAGCATAACGTCTATGTTTTGTCTGTAGTTTTGGGCTAACCATTAACTCTTCTACTAGTTCAGGTGAACTAGTTTTAAGAATGCTTTCTATCTCTTTCCTATTATTTACACAGTGTAAAGAGGAAATACGCGTAATAAGGTCTTCTAGTAATTTTTTCTTCTCTTCCGGTTGCATGATTTGTGATTGCTCAACCACTTTTTCTACTGGCTCTGCCTGTTGTGGATGAGGATTATTAAAATACATATTGATTACTGGGTTATTTATAATCATTTTGGGAACCTCCTATTGAAATAAATTAACAAAATGATAATGATTAAGATATTAATTATATTTATTTTTGATTTTATATGCAACAAATATTTTATTAAACTTTTTAATATATAAAATTAAAAACAAAAATCGTTTTATACACATTATAGAGGTGTTATCTCAAAACGTGATAATAAAATGTTTTAACAGAAAATTCAAGAATTGCTATTTATATACGAGTGAGTTCAAAATTTTAGAGCTATGGATAGTCTCATTGATGCTGATTTCTGAGTCCTCTTGAGCATAAATATCTCATTAAATTACTTTACTATCTATAAATGCAAAAGATATGATATAGGATGATTTAACCTAAGCATGAGCGGTAAAGATGACAACGACCATTCCTCCTTCTGCCTACAATTGGATACGCACGCTGAAACCTTCTTTAAAAAAGCGTGATCGGATTCCTTTAACCGGTAATGCGCCCCCTTTTC
Source organism: Parachlamydiaceae bacterium (assembly GCA_030147755.1). Lineage (GTDB taxonomy): Bacteria > Chlamydiota > Chlamydiia > Chlamydiales > Parachlamydiaceae > JASBUW01. The sequence continues at coordinate 8,043 of JASBUW010000031.1, read as the reverse complement.
CTTGGGATCAGCTGGCGGATCGCTTAGCTCGTGCGTTAGATCGCGAAGGATTAGCCTTTCAACCGGGTGAAATCCAATGGCGTGCAAAAGAAGATCTTTATGAGGGACTAGGCGATCAACCTGTTTCCTTATCCTTCGCTATTCCTTCCTTAAAAGGGCAAGTCTGTTGGGTGATGCCTGAACAGGAAATGGCGCGTTTAGAGGCTCTCATTTTAACTAAAGAATCTCATCCTTTGACCTTACAAGATTCTACTTTAAGCCAGAGTTTTTATCGTTTTATTACCCTTGAGATTCTCTATCATTTAAGCCAAGTCCCTTTCGATAAAAATATCGCACCCATTTTACTGCAACAAGCCGCCTTACCTCAGGAAGATTCTTTATGTTGGGATATTTCCCTTCATTTACAAGAACAAGCGGTGTGGGGGCGCTTAATGATTTCTCCCGAATTTCGCCGTTCATGGGTGGAATATTTTGCTCAGCAAGATACCCCTTCCACTTTAACACAGCACTTATTACAAGTCGTTGAAGTACTCGTGCACGTAGAAGCCGGACACGTGAATTTATCATTAGGTGAGTGGTCTAACGTCAAATTAGGAGACTTTTTACTTCTCGATACTTATTCTTTAGATCCCCAGCGTTTAGATGGGCGTGTCATGTTAACGATTAATGGACAAAAAGCTTTTCGTGCAAAACTGAAAGATGGACATCTTAAAATTTTAGAACTCCCTTTATTTCAAGAGGTAGAAACTCCTATGGCTAAACATCCCGAAGATGAAGATGATTTAAGTGATTTAGATTTTTCCGAAGAAGAACAGGACGAAGAAAATCCATCAGAAATAGAACCAGAAATAGAAGAGGAAGACGAAGGGCTTTTTGATGATAGCGATGAAGATTTATTTACAGAAGAAAGCCAAATAGAAGAAGAAAATACACAAACAGAGTCTATTGAAGAAGAAGCACAGGTGGAACCAGAAACTCGCGAAGACGAATCTGAATCCCAAACACAAGAGCCAGGATTATTAACTCCTCAGCAAATCCCTGTTGCCTTAACAGTAGAAGTCGGACGCATTCAAATGACGATAGAGCAATTACTTAAACTAGAACCCGGTAATTTACTTGAATTGGATATTCATCCAAAAAACGGTGTGGATTTAACAATTAATGGCAAAGTTGTAGGAAAAGGAGAACTCATTCATATTGGAGAAGCATTAGGAGTTCGTGTCATGCAACTAGGACATTAATTTTTTTTCATGAGCCGGCGTTATGTATGGATAATAAAACAGACTTTCACAAACAAACGACTCTTCCCACGATAGCCGGGAAGCCCATATCTAAAGAAAATCTTCCTGAAAAAATTGGTCCATATAAAGTAGAGGCTTTATTAGAAAAAGGAGGGATGAGTTTTCTTTACCTTGCCACTCATCCTGAAACTAAAGATCCCATTACCGTTAAAGTCCTTTTTCCGGAATTTTTGTCTAATCCGGAAATGGTACAACGTTTTTTTCGCGAAGCCGAGATTATCGCTTTAGCCGACCATCCCAACATTGTGAAACTATATGGCCAAGGTGAATGGGAAGGCGGCCTCTATATTGCGATGGAATTCATTCAGGGCATCTCTTTAAGGCAATACCTTCTACGCAACCTCATTTCCCTTAAACATGCCTTAGAATTAGTCATGGAAATCGCCATGGCATTATGCCATTTACATGCTCACGGCGTTATTCACCGCGATCTTAAGCCTGAAAATATTCTTGTGACCGAATCAGGAGGAGTAAAAGTTATTGATTTTGGTATTGCTCAATTATTGACCGATCATCAAACAGATCCTCATTCTAAGCGGCGTTTAATTGGAACCCCCATTTATATGAGTCCTGAGCAAAAATTAGATCCGGAATCTACTTCTTACCCCTCTGATATTTATTCTTTAGGTATTATTACTTATGAACTCGTGCTAGGTAAACTCAGCCATGGACAAATTCATTTGTCTATTATGCCAAAAAGTTTACAGAAAATTTTATCCAAAGCACTTCAACCGCGTGTGGAAGATCGTTATCAAGATATTGTCGACTTTATGACTGATGTCTCCGCTTACCTTCACTCGCCTGCTCTTTTAAAAGAAAATAAAGAATTAGATCCACTCAGCGATTTATCAGAAAGCTTACGTCATGCCCAATATTCTTTGGTTCCTCAACATTCTCCTCATTGGCCTAAAATAGAAATTGGTTTGGCCACTTATAAAAGCTTGGGAACATCCAGCTTATACTATGACTTTTTTACATTGCCTCAACAAACTTATGGCATCATTATGGGGGAGCCCTCTGTCAAAGGCTCGCCTGGCATCGTTTATTCATCGGTTTTAAGAGGAATGGTACGCGCTCTTTGTCAACTCACCCAACATCCACAAGAAATGGCAACTGTATTAAATGCTCTTTTACTGGAAGATCCCATGAAACAGCATTTTGCTTTCAGCTATCTGGTTTTTTTACCTAAAGAAAATATTTTTCGCTTTATTTCTTGTGGCTGCGGGCACCTATACTTAAGTCCCGGTGGGAATTTACCTTTAGTCCCCATTATTTCTCATAATCCTACATTAGGAGCCGATCCTAATGCTTATTTTACAGAAATTGAGCATCCTTGGAATCCAAATGACACCATCATTTTTTATGCTTCGCTAGGTCCTCAAGTTGCCAATCAAAACACTTCCTTTTCCCAAGATCAATTACAACTCATTTTAGCAGAATCCGGGCATGCTTCTCCTCAACGTCAAGTAGATAATATTTTGCGCAAAGCAAAGGTCAATTTAAGCCGCACTTCAGATGAACGATCCATCGTCTTATTAAGCCTACTAAGAAAAGAATAGCCCTCTCCTAATCGTTGACAGTTTAATGCAGAGACATAAGAGGTGTAAAGAAATGGGGATAAAACGCGCTAGCGTCATCCCCATTTCTTTATACCTCTTATGTCTTTGCATTAAACTTTTGACAAACTATTTGAATAGTTACAATTTATTTATGAGGATTGGTATTATCCTAACTACTTGATAAACAATTCCTGTACATCTTTTAAACCCTAAAATTCCCCTCAGTCAATGTAATTTTTTTGTGGAAATTAATGCTCAGGTTTGGAATAAAACAAGACTCAATCCTTTAAAAAGGATCTTCCATTAAACGCGCAAAGATAATGAAAACCCATGTACATATTCAAAAATTCTTATTGTCAGCGAATATTTAAAAGTTTGTTATTGGCTTTTGTTTGCCAAAAAGGACAGCTTTTAGCCCAATTAAACGCAACTGATGACAATTATTCAGAATCAACATCTCATCAAATAGAAAATTGGCAATCCCCGCAGAATATCCATTCTGAATTGCCTTATTATTCTGATTATCCTATTCAAACATTTAATTATGATCCTACTCAGCCGTCTTACTCTGCCGAACAAATCGCTTCTTTTGTAACAATGCCGTCTGCAAATGAAAGGATATCTTCAACTCCTTCTCTTACCCCTACAATTTCTCATCAATCCGTTGAACCACCCTCACAAGATGAATGGCATCATTTTACAACGTTTGACTCTTCTTCTGTTTCTTCGCCGACTCCTGTATCTTCTACTTCAAACCAAGAAGGTCACGCTGTTTCATATCCTTTCGAAGATAACCTTCCTAAACACTCTTTCACTCAAGAGTCTTTAGAAGAAAAAAGCCCAAAATCTATCACAACTCCAGAGCCGACTACAAATTTATCGCAAGACAAAAGTAAAATTAAAATTGTCAAGAAAAGGTCTGAAGCAACTTATTCTTCCGAAGATGATTTACCTCAAGCTTCAGAGCACAATCAATCTTTTCGTGGTATAACGCCTCCTGCTTCTCCTGAAGCAGATATGCGTTTAATTGCTCAAGTGCAAGCACCATCTGCAGAAGATAGTCTTCTTCCAGCTGATGATACTAATCAAGCACCGGATAATGAAGAAGAACCAACGACAAGTCCTTCTACACCTCCCGCTACATCTTCCACCGCTACACCTCCCGCAACGCCAACAAATGCTCCAACAAATACCACAACAGATACTCCGCCAAGTTCACCACGATCTCCTACTATCATTACCCCCTCTACACCCGCTCCGCAACCTGTCAGCCACCCTACTGCTCCATTGAACCCACAAAATCTCAAAGAAATTTCCATTAATTTTAATAATGTGGCGATGATCGAATACATTCGATTTATTAGCCGTATTTCCAATAAGAATTTCATTTTTGATGATGAAGATTTGCAATTTACTGTCACGATTGTTTCAGAAGAACCCACTTCTGTTGAAAACCTCATGGCAGCCCTTTTGCAAGAATTGAAAATCCGCGATTTGAGTCTAATTGAGCAAGGCAATAACATTATTATTCATCGAAATCCTCGCGTTAAGTCCCCTGCACGTATTGTAGCAGATGGCACAGAACAAATTACTTCACGTGAATCAGAATTGGTCACACGTGTTTTTCGCCTCAATACGTTAGATCCTCTCAAAGCCAGTGAAATTATTCGCCCTCTTCTCTCTGAGAGCTCACTTGTAGAGGTTTTAAGAGATACGAACAATTTGGTTATTACAGATTTAGTCACCAATATTAATAAGATTGCTCAATTAATTGAAAAATTAGATGGAGCAAATAGCGGAGTGACCATTGGGCAATACATTGTGCGCAATGCTTTCGTAGACACCTTAGTTGATTTAGCAAACAAACTGCTCTTGCCTATTGCTCAAGGAAATCCTGTTGTTCTTGTTCCACATGCTGCCAGCAATAGTATTTATATTGTTTCTAATTCTTTTCTTGTAGAGAAAGCTTTGGCAATTTTGGAGAATTTAGATCTCAATAGCAATAACGCACGTACACAAATGATGTCTTTAGACAATTTACGTCCTACGAACGTGTACGTGATGGATCAAAATAAATTAATTCCAGGAACTGTCACGTCAGGTAGTTTAACTTCTACAACAGGACCACAAGGCACAACAGTCGTTTTGCCTAATGGTCAAGTGATCACAGGAGCTACTGTTATTCCAGGAACCGGTGGTCCTGGTCCACAAGGCATTCCAGGCACTCCTGGTGCACCAGGAACGCCAGGAACGCCAGGAATACCGGGAACGCCGGGCTCTTCGGGACAACCCGGAATACCGGGCACAGCCGGAGCTCCGGGCATTCCGGGAAGACCCGGAATACCGGGTGCTCCAGGCACTACTCCTATTATACCTGAAGGCTATAGATTGCTTGGGCCGGATGCAGCCTTACCTGAATCCCACCCATTACCTGGAACCGCTCTTGAGCCAGGAAGTACAATTTTACCAGGCACCATAGGAGCATCAGGAGCCATTGATTTATCAGGCGTCCCAGAGAGCTATCCCTTAGGGGGACTCACGACAGAACCTCAGTTTTCTCTCCCGCCCGGTCCTGGAATGTCTCCCTTTGTTCCGGGTGGAATTGGAGCAGAAGGAAGTGCCATTTTCCCTGGCGCTCTTTTTGATGAGAGTCGCGATTTTATGCCTGGCGGAATTTCTTCTGATTCGCAATGGAATCGTGATCTTCCCACCGGTCATTTGGAGCGCACACTCTTTTTCATTTACAAATTACGTTATCGTCGCGGCGACCAAATTGAAGTAGCGTTGAGAAAAATCGCCAGTGCCCTACAGTTTACCGGCACTACAAATGCTGACCTTATTGCCGTGATTAACAGCAGTCAGTGGTTGGAATCTTCCAATGCCTTAATTTTTACAGGAATAGCCCCGGCATTAGAAAAAGTACGTGAATTAATCCTTGAAATTGATGTTCCTTTACGTCAAGTCTTCATCGAGATGCTCATTCTAGATACAACTGTACGTGATTCATTAAGCTATGGGGTAGACTGGATTAACCGCTTTGGGGGTGGCACCACAACAGGTGAGCAAGGTTTTGTGGGCGAAGCGTCTAATTTATTTGCTGTTGCAGAAGACACAGACATAGGGGTGGGCGTTGTTCCTCCTATTCTCCCTATCGCCACAGGATTGTTACAAGCCGGTAATAATTTACTATCGGGTTATACAGCAGGTGTCATTGGAACTCACCTTACGCATAATGGCACTCGTTTTAACACAATTGGGGGCCTCGTTAGAGCCATTCATTTTGATTCTAAAGCCAAGATTTTATTGAACCCCAAAATCATTACAGAAGATAACAATACAGCTGAGATTTTTGTCGGGGGAACAGATCGCTATAAAACGCAATCGATTACCAATGACTTAGGTAATTTAGTCACCAATAACTTCCAATTTCTTGACGTAGGAACAACTTTACGCGTTACGCCTTTGATTGGTAATAATGGTATAATCACGTTAGATGTGATTCAAGAAACAACTAATGCTTCTCCGGAAGCTAATGCGACTTCACCTAACCAATTAGAGTTCGATGTTAACCTAGTTGAAGTTTTGACCAAAACACGCACGGTGACGAGAATTCACGTCCCCAATGGTTTTTTTGTCATTTTAAGTGGAATGATCCGCGATGACGAAGTTCGTTCTGAAACACGTATTCCTTGTTTAGGAGGCATTCCTATTCTGGGCGCTATTGGAAAAACACAAGATGAGCAAGATCGTAAGCGTAATTTGATGATTTTTATTCGTCCTCTTATTGTCGATACAGAAGATGAATTAGAAGATATTACAAAACGTCAGCAAGATGTCTTCCGTGAAAAAACAAAACATAGAAGAATGTGGAACTATGAAGTAGACGAAGCTTTACAATTCTTCAATCTTAGACCTACAGATCCTGATGAAATAGGTTGCAGTGAGAAATGATCGATAAATGGCCTAAATGTACGCAATTTATCTCTTTACTTCTGATGATGGGACTGGCACTGATACAGATCAGCTGTCAGCCCATCTGTCACAAGATGGAACCCACCATTCTTTGCCCTCTTCCTGTTCATCGCATTGCCACGCTTCCCAGTGCTTTTCCCTCTCTTTCTGAAGATGAATGTCAACAAGAATGGGCCAAAGAACTTTTGATGGGGGATGTCTTTGCCCGTGAATGGGATCTCTATCGCGCCATCACATGCTATAAGCGTGCCCAAATCCTTCTTCCTTCTCAATTGCTTGAGCGTCGCTTGCAAATTGATTATGATTTAATCCTATGTTATTACTTGGGTCATAAATTCAAAGAAGTCATTAATATCTTTGAATGCAGCGAACTCAGCCAAGCGACTCCTGCTTTCCCTGCTTTCAACAATTTACTTTTAATTGTATATGATAGCTATCAACAAACGAATCAACCTGATAAAGCCAATTGCGTGTTAGAAGCCATTCGCCAATTTTCACCTGACACAGAAGCAGACTTAACGCTTTATTGGAATCTCAAAAGTGGAGACATGGACGCGGCACGTTGTTTAATCGCACAACGTCCGGATAAAGAGGAACTGGAAATCGAATTTGCTGCTTATGACCAGCATGCTAAATCTCCTCGAGTGGCCCAAACGTTGAATGCGCTATTACCGGGAGCCGGCTATTATTATGTTGGACAAAAAAAATCTGCACTCACTTCATTTGTGATTAACGCTCTATTTACGGCTGCTTCTTATCAATTTTTTCGCAACGGATATCCCGCTGCTGGAGCCATTATGGCCAGCATGGAATTAGGGTGGTACATGGGAGGAATTAACGGCGCAGGCATTGAAGCACGTGAACTAAACACGCGCATCTATGAAGGGGTAAGCTGCAAAATTTTGGCACAAAAAGAGATCTTTCCTGTTCTGATGTTTGAAACCAGTTTTTAAAGTGTAAAAATACTGGTAAAACGTGAAGCGTTTGGAGCCCCTCAAGCAACTTCGTTGCTAATATCAAAAAGTAACAGCGACCTTCTTGGTAGTTGGTCAAAGTATACTTAAAAAGACTGGTTTTATCTGTGCGGTAGCACTATTACTGCATTAGCCCAGACCGAGCGCGTTTAGCGCTCGTTCTGGGATTTAATGCACAACCTATTGCACTGCGGTTAGCAGTGCTACAAAGGCGCCGACTAGTTGCACTGCTAACCG
>JASBUW010000030.1 GCA_030147755.1 Parachlamydiaceae bacterium | reverse complement strand
TTAATATTGCCCTCAAACCGAAAGTTCAACTGAGGGCAAAATAATCTCGAAGCTAGGATGCTAGCATTTTTAAGACACGCCCTGGGCTAATGCAGTGATAGTGCTACCGCACAGATAAAACCAGTCTTTTTAAATATACTTTGACCAACTACCAAAAAGGTCACCGTTACTTTTTGATATTAGCAACGAAGTTGCTTGGGGGCTCCAAACGCTTCGCGTAAACACAAAAAGCTATTAACAAGAGCGACTAATTAATAACTGTATCTAAAATCTACAATCATACGATCCACTGTCCCGTTATTTTGAATGCTCGTTCCGTGGTCATATTCGACATGAAGCATCATCCAATCTCGTCTACCATAAAATAAACTCATTCCATAAGTAGGCGCTAAAGGCCCCCCTAATACACGGTTATAAAGATATCCCCAATATCCGTCGATAAATAAAAGGGGAGATAAACGCTTCGTAAAAGAGAGAGCTAAAATGTGATCTTCCCGACTGGTTAAAGGAAATGGTTGAAAAAAGGGATTGGGAGGCAGAACGGGTTGATTAAGAAACTCTTCCCCTAATCCTAGTGCATTAAATGCAGCTTGATTGACAGCAGCTTGAATTTGAGACGCCCTTGTTTCTGGTACAGGTGGAGGATTAGCCAGCCGCGCACTAAATTTATCGCGTACTGATAGGATGTATTCTGCATCTAATGTATATACGAGATTAATGTTGGCGTCATCTCCTAATAATTTCACAAGCCAATTTTTGGGCGACCAAGTATAACTTGCTCTCGCTTCTAATCGTTTCGTAGAGGCCGCATTACTAAAACCTTGCAGGTTATAGCGATTTAAAGATCCGGCTAGAAAAGCTTCAAAACGAGGAACTGAATTGAAACCGCGGAGGAGACGCACACGATCCACTGTTCCCTCTTCTACAGTCGTTTGAATGTAATCCCAGTTGGGACGATGATATTCAGCCAATACATCCCACACTCCGTAAGAGTCAACCTTAGCAAATCCAATACCGCCTCCCACTACACCACCTGTCGCAGCATAAGCCGATGCTCTTGCAATATCACCTGAATCAAAATAATGAAAGGCCGATACTTCACTACGTTCACGTTCCCCTCTAAAGGTTCCTGTCACACCATTCAAAAAGGTAAATTGCTGCACATAGACTAAATCTTGCTCATATAAAACACGTACTTTTGTAAAAGCTGTGGGAAACATCTCTGCCTGAAGGCGTCTGAATGTTTCGCGTTGCAGAGCACCTGTAATGCGACGTTCTCCTCCGACTTGGAAGAAAGGAAGATAATCGAACATAATTTCACGTTCCGATCGCACATAGCTTTCATTAATCCAATCAAACATTTGAGCGGCGTGTAAAAACTCAATGGAGCGTCTCCAGCGTCCCATGGCTAACTCGACACCCGCCACAGCTGCTAAAACTTGTGGTTTGTCGGGATATTGTTCCATAGCTTTGACAGATAAACACAAAGCTTCCGGAAAATTCTTTACTTCTTGTAAATAGCGAATACGTGTAATGAGAAAATTTATTTGGCTTTCTGGATCTTCTTCTTCCTTTTTATGATCTTCCGGACAAGGAGCATTCGCTAAAACTAAATAAGCATGTTCAAATTCACCTAGCGTAATAAGGAAATTAGCAAAATCTGTGCGGAAATTAAGATTAGACGGATATTTTTCGACTAATTCTTCATAAATCATCAAAGCACAATAAAATTTTCTTAAACGCGTGAGCAATTGGGCTTCAATTTGTCGAATAAATTTATCTTTTTTCTCTAATTGATCAAGCAAATAAAGCGCATAGGAATAGTAATAATTCGCCTGTTTTGTCCAGTGATTTAATTTCAGAATATCGCCATAATAGTAATAGCTTAAATAGTCGCCCACAGGATCTTCTTGAAAATACGCTTCTAAATAGAACTGGGCGTATGAATAACTGCCCTTTACAAATAAAACTTGCCCTAGTCCTTTCAAAGCTTGACTATCTTTAGGATCTAAAGAAACTAGCTTAAAGTAAACTTCTAAGGCAGCCTCATTCTGCCCTTCATCACGCGCACGTTTACCTAGTTTATGCAACCGCTTAGAACGATCTTCAAAAGGTAAAACAGAGAGAATCAAGTCTCCTATTTCTTTGCGGCGTTTAAGAGACGTAAGGGCTTCTATGACGACATCTACAATGGAATCTTCATATAAATCTTCATCCATAAAAAGATTCGCCACTAAAGCTGCATGATGAGTATCCAACAGATATTTAAGCCATTTAGATTTTTCTTTACCTATGGTCATTAAAGCACGTTCTTCGATCCAAGAAGTTTGTTCAAATGTCAACTTGTCTCCCCACAAACCTAAGAGCGCTTGCACATCTTCATCTGCAAAAGGTTTATTGTGAGCCAGCTCTAAAAATATTTCTGCAGCTTCTTCTTTAAATTTTTGATCATTCAAGGTGTAAGCCAATTCACGCAAACGTTGTTTTGTGAGCTTAAATCTTAACTGCTCCATCACCATTTGTCTTAACTCTTGGCGATAACCCGGATTCACTTTAGCTAGCTCTGACAAGCGATAAATATAGCCTGTTAAGGCATCTACATAAGCTTGTTCAACAAATTTGTCTTGCAATTCGCTTTCCTGTACATTTGCAAGAGCTAATTGAGGATAATTAATATCGACTAAGTGTTTGATCCATTTGGCTTTTTCTTTTCCATGCGCTTCTCTTAAATGTTGTTCAATCCATGCCAAAGCGGTCGCTGTGGGTTTATCTCCCCATAAAGCTAAAAGCGCTTGCACATCTGGATCGTCATACGGTTTTTGAGCGGCTAATGCTAAAAAAATGTCTTCTGCATCTAGAATAGACCCCGTGTCAGCTAAAATATAAGCAAACTGACGTCTCTTCTCATCCGAAAGAGATTGCGTGTTTAATTTCCTCAAAATAAGGTGCCGAATCTTGTCCCCATAGAGACCTGTTCTTTTATTCACTGCGGCTAAAGCGGAAATGTAATCATCTGTGACAGGTTCTCCTTTGAGATAAAGATCTTCCAAAATTTTTAAAGCTGCTTCTTCTTGTTCATTAATAATAAAAGCATTGGCTAAAAAGACTTTATGTTTGACAGAAGGATCATGTTGGATTAAAAAATTGGCTAATGTAATCGCTAGAAAAGCTTGTTTATAATCCAGAGCAGCTTGATAAGTATCTACTAAAAGCGGAAAATCGATCACACGTTGCCGCGCTAACCAATCAAGAACTTCTTGCGTACGCCCATCCGCTGCTGTGAGAAGCACCCAAAATTTCTCCATTTCGGATGTCCATTTACGTTGTTGCGCACGTTGATATTCTGCGAGCTCTAATCCGCGTGGAATCATTTTTAAATCCATGTATAAGCCCGCTAAAGAATGCAATTCATTATCTTCTATTTCTTCTAAAGACTGAATCTCTGCCACTAATTGTCTAGCTAAAGCTCGATAGCCGCGATAAGAATAAAAACGGGCTAAAATAGATTTTTGATTATCTGTCCACTCATATGTTTTTGGAGCAAAATAGAGCATTTCTTCTTCCTCCGGAGAAGGAGGTTGACTTTGAAGACCTAAAATAAAGGCAACGAGAGGGTGTTCTTTAAAATACACATCTTCTAAACGCATTACCAATACCTGGATAAAATCGTTTAGTTGATGAGTAATCGCATATTCAATCGCTCTCACAAGCATCGATTCAAGAATGGAACTTAGAGAACCAAATTCTAACACTTGATAAATCGTTTGATTATCTTTATATTCCAGAGCCAATTGTAGTAGAGCATTAATAAAATAATCAGAAAGCAGTCCATCTTCAAATCGCTTTTTCATTAAAGCATAAGCTTGCTTGAGCTTATTCCATCCTAAAAGCACAGAAAGGCGTGTATTAAAGACTAAATCAGTCGATTGTTGATAATCAGGCAAAATATCTAAAACACGAATAGCTTCTGCAAATAAACCTAAGTTTAAAAATTCAAAGGCAAAGGCAGTGGCAACTGTAGGATCGGGATCTGCTTCCACGAAAGTCTCTGCTATTGTTTCCGCTTTTTCTACTTGATCGTGCTGAACATATAAATACATCGCATAAATGACAATATAAGCTTGTATTTCAGCAGGATGATGATGATTAAATAATCGATCCATTACTTCTAGTGCTTTTTCCATTTCTCCCTGCGTAGCATAGAGATAGGAAAGTAAATAATATTCATCGTGTAAGGGACGATAGCGCTTATAAATCTCTTTCAACACTTCAAATTGGCCCTGGTCATCATCAAAAACATGATATAAATACAGTTCCTCTCGCAAAAATTCCACTTGGGGAGCTAAACGATAAAGCTCGCGCAAATTTTGCAAATATTCATAAGGACGTTTATTCGTTTTATAGAGTTCACCTAAAAAAAGGCGTGCTTCAAAAAAATCAGGATGTTCCTGCACAAATAATTCCATGCGTTTAATAGCTTCATTATTGTGTGCAAACTCTAAATCCAATTTAATAAGCGGCATCACAACGCTAATCGAATGATCACCTTGATCATATAATTCTTGATAGCGTTTGTAAGACTCTTCATATTGCTGATCGTACAACAACATGAGCGAAGATGTTTCAAGATTGGGAAAAAAAATAATGCTTAAGCTAATGCCTAATACGAAAACAAATAGAATAATTAGGTAATAGACTTGTCGCATTATTTCTTATCAATTTTAATAATAACAGGTTTTATTGCGTCCAGATCTAGCTGTAGAGTCAATAAACCTTCATGAGAATTGACTTCAACAGCATCATATGTTTTCTCTTTGTTAGAAGCTTGAACTTGATAAAGTCCATCTTCAGGTACACGCCACTTCATTTCTCCTAATCCAAATCCTTCTACTTCGTATGAAAAGCTGCTAGGAGATTGCATGTGTAAATTTCTCACATACCAACGACTGTGAACAAGATAAGGTGTCATTTCTCGTGGTTCTTCAAAATAAGTCGCAATATCCTTGAGACGAATTACAGGCTCATCTACGGCTTCATCTAAATAAACATAGAGGCTCCCCTGCAAATGCTGTTGCCCAATGACTCCTTTAGAGGCTTCAAAATGAACGCCTTTGAACACGCTATGATCAAAACGAATAGTTTGTAAGGCACCTCGTGCACGAATGCGCCAAATACTTCCTCCTAAGTGATCTATCTGTGTGGTGTAAAAACCATCGGCAATCGCCGCAAAATGACTCGTACGAATGGGAATGCAAGATTGCGCTTGAATATAACGAATGTTGTTTTGAAGAGCGCTCAAACTAGGCATTTTTTGGCCTGAATACATGTGGTAGTATAAATTCATCGGTTTAACGCGAATAGGCGTTTCTGTGTTATGGAAAGTGCGTACTAATTCAGTAAAAAAATAAAAACGCTCAGTCCACATATTCGTATAGGTATTTTCATTGCTATTAGAGGCATAGATTTGCTGTTGATTTTGTACTTGCCGGCCTATCGAACTCACCCACCCATAGGAATTGTATGCGTTATCAAAACGACTATCTCCTCCATTAATATTCCTGACTTTTGCTTCTCGGGTAAAAGCCACAGCTTCTTGAAAAGGCAAGCAATTTCCTGACCACATATAAATTTTGACCGGATCTTGATCCATGGTGAGAGAATTAATTTCATTAATGGCTCCAAAGATTTCCAAATCCAGATTAAAAGGTTTAAGCGCATAGGCTCTAGGAATTTTATAACCCGGCATCAGCTTTCCTATTTCCCTCTTGACATCCTCCTCTTCATTGAGCTCTCCTATTCCTGCATCATAAGCACCTATTGCCTCTTCTTTTTCCGTGAAAACATTTTTTACCATCTTCCAAATTCCGGGCTTATCTTTCTTTTTGACATTCCATCCCCCATCAGGATAAAGAGGAAGATAAGGTTCTTCATAACTCGGTTGATAATGGGCAAAAAATCCCCAATCAAAAGGATGAGTAAATGTATGGCAGCCTACTTCTACTTGCGGAAGATTGAAAAAAGCTCTGGCGATTTCTCGATTTTTTGGAGTTCCTACCCATTTTAAATCCATATCGGCTGCAATAGGACCGACAGTGACAGGTAAATCGGGATTAGGAATGATGATCTTGTTTAAAATGACTTCAGAAGAAAGAGTAGGCACTTTTTGATACTCTTCTAACTCTGTCACATTACTCCAACCATCCCCATCAATTTGACTATAATAAATACGTCGACCAGCTAATGTTGTCGTGTCCGGTTTAGGCACTTGATCTGTGCCAAAAGCAAGGCGAAAGAATTCAAACGGATTGACATACCATTCTCGAATATCCCCTAAATCTCCTAAATTAGGTGGACGATACACAACATAGTTGGGAGCGCCATATCCTCCATTAGGATGCGTTGTCACTAATAAAGAAAAGTAATCGGGATTATCTTTTAAACCCATTTTTAAATGAGTTTGAAGCAAAGGACTCAGAGAGGCCATCACTCTAAAAGAAGGTAAATCTCCTTGATAGCGCCTTTCAAATTGAGTCATGAAAGGATCCGCATATAAAATTTTAGCGCGATAAGTTTGGTTAATGTTTTTATCTGTATCGTATAATCCTAATTTAGCCCAAAAACGATTCACAAGAGCTCTAGGTGTTTCTGCTTTATCTTTTTCGTTAAATCCCGGATTGCCCAGCACAACAAATTTTTTGCCTGCGTCTATCGCTTCGATTGCCCATTCAATATAGGTGTGAGGATTGCTGACATTATATTTATAAGGAAACCACGTCAATACACCTAAAACACTTTCATCTTCTTTAATGTTGGGAAAGCCTTGTTGAAGATCATGATAATATAAAATGAGTCCTAAATGATTTAAGGGCATTTCAGCAAATTGATGTAAATTTAAATAATAAATTTCTTTCTGAAATGTACTGTCATATAAGGCAATGACAATGCGAGGCACCACTCGCTCTTGCGTAGGAGCCGCTTCGCCCTTTTGCATGAAAAATAAACAAATGGCAAAGAAAATTAACCAGCAGCCCTGTTGATTCGATTTTTTCAAAAACTGTCTCACTCTACAAATCATCATGTCGGTTCCGGTACAATTGTGTCTAACTCAATTGTCGCAACGTAAGGATTAAATCCATTGTTGCGTTCAAATTTGTAAATTTCTTTGATCTTCTTCGTATCTTCCAGATTCCAATAATCTAATGTGTACACTTCTAATGCAGGCTTTTCACTTTGCATTTTTTTCAAAAATTTGACTCTCTCTTGATAAACTTCAGGAGCCACTAATTCATATTTTTTGGTTTCAAAATTATAGGTAGAGTACATAGATTCTCCTAACACCATATCAATGTAAGGCAGCAAGTCCGGCAGCAAATCATAAGCACGATTGACCATGATTTTAATGTGCGGATAATGCAGGCGAATCGCTTTGATTAAATTGATCGCAGCTGTTTTCATTCCACTATGATGAAATCCATCCTGTTGCTCTAAAAAACCTGCGTTATCTAGTGTATCAATAAAAATGCCATCAAACCGTTGAAATAGAATGGCAGGAACAAGCTTTTCGATCACAAGCGTGATCCAACGTCGATCGCGCAAATCCACAAAATGGCTCCCCTTCCAATGTGGATTCTCCCCTAAGAATAATTTATCTTGCTTGAGTTGATCAAAATACGGACGCTCTGATCCCACTTCTCCTAAGCTTAAATAGCCCAAAACAGGGATTCTCTGTTCAATTAAACCTGCTAAAGGAGGATGATTGTGACTTTCGAGGACAAGCAGTTGATAGTTAGACAGCACTTCAAAAGGAGCCTTTTCACCATAGAATAAGAGCCATTTTTTGGGAGCATTTATCTCTGCACTTAAGCATGCGAGACATCCCCATAGGATGCATAACACGTTTAAAATCAATCTTTGCACAATTCAGCCTCCTTAACGGGCGATAGCTCCGCAGATGACTTCCACGCATGCTCAATCATGTCTTCTAACGTATAATGAGGGCGCCATCCTAATTTGCGTATTGCTTTGCTAGCGTCTGCTAATAAGATCATCGGATCCCCAGGACGTCGCTTTCCTTTTATCACATTCACTTTTCTATTCAACACTTTTTCTACTGTATGAATCACGTCCCATATACTAAAGCCTTTTCCATTACCCAAATTATAAAAACTAGAAGGCGCCCCCTTGAGCAATTTTTCCATAGCCATGATATGTGCAGCCCCTAAATCTTCAATGTGAATGTAATCGCGTATGCAAGTGCCATCAGGCGTCGGATAGTCTGTTCCAAAAATAGTAATGGCTCCCTCTGGCTCTCGAAGGCTTTGTAAAATGCGTGGAATAAGATTCGAAGCTTTTTGTGGATAAGTCTTGATTTCTCCTTCAGGATCTCCACCTGCCGCATTAAAATAGCGCAGAGAGCTAAATTTCAACCCATAAGCATGATCAAAATCACGCAGTATTTTCTCTACCATCCACTTCGTTTCGCCATACGGATTAATCGGACGGCACACATGATCTTCTTTCATAATTGCATCCTGCGGTTGTCCAAAAATAGCCGCTGTCGAAGAGAAAATAAACGTGTTGACTCCATGGCGTCGCATAGCTGCGAGCAAATTTAAAGTGTTCACCACATTATTTTCGTAATATTTAGCGGGGCTATGAACGGATTCTCCCACATCAATAAAAGCAGCAAAATGCATCACGGCCGCAATCGCATGGCGTTCAAAAATTTGGTTCAATAAGCCCGTATCAGCCATATCCCCCTTGATAAAAGTGCCATAGCAAACAGTTTCTGCATGCCCTCGACTTAAATTATCTAATACTACTGTTTCATAACCTGCTCGATTCAACATCTTATTGACATAAGATCCAATAAAACCGGCCCCACCTACGACTAACACAATTGGCTTTTTCATTGTCATTTCCTCTAATAAATACGCTTAAACACAAAGTTCCTATTCAAAAATTTTATAAAGAGCACTCCAAAACAAGTCTATCTAAAATAGGGTCATTTTCAGATTTGCCGTCAAAAAACAAGAAAAATGAGAAACATGAATAATATTGACAATAAATAATTAGAAAAAAAATAAGATTGATAACAAATAAAGATAGTTATACAATAAACAGTTTAAATTAATAACAGGAACAAAATGAATATAAACAATAACACTTCAATTGATTTTTTACCTTTAAGCTTTAGAAAGTTACAAGTAAGTGACGTGATCACGTATTCTCAAAAACAACATTGGCTGAGCCGTCTTGTCTTTTCTATCCAATTGCTCGTGACGGGAAAAGGGTGGCTAAATGAGAACACGCTTAAAAATTTATTGAAGGGTCAAGATGATGTCCTCGCTCACCTAAAAACTGAAATCCATGAAAATTCTTTTTTACGTACTCTTTTAAAAGTTTCTCAACAAGTCGATAAAATTGGAGTTGAGGCAGACAAAGAAAATCCAAAGGCTCCGTTACTTGAACCTGAACTAAAGTTAGAGCCAAAAGTAGAACCAAAACTAGAACCCCGGCCGGTGAAAAAAACAGCGTTCATAAGGGATTCACTCGCTCTTTTATCTATAGACAAGTTATGGAAACGGCTAGAAACACAAACTGCTCCGCCTGATTATTTGAGAGCAAATCAAGTGAATGGAAGGTTTACTGATATTGGTTGTCCAAAAGACACTGCTATTCAAATAGGCGACGATTATTTACACGCCAATTTAGTAGGGGAAGATGTGAGTGCAAGACGTTTTATTGCTGCACAAGCTCCCGTAGAAGAAGATTATGCGCTTTTCTGGGAATCAGCTTGGCAACAAGAAGGCATGATTATGGATTTGACAACAGCGGAAGACCGGGACAAAGGTGTTACCATCTATTATCCAACAACTGCAGAAAAAACAAAAATCTATGGAAATTTTCAAGTGGAATTGGTTCAAGAATCTGTAGAAGAGGGAGCTAAAATCTATCAATATCGCATGACGCATCAAGAGACAAAAGAAAGTAAAATCATCCAAAGAGTGCATTTTGATCAATGGCTTGATTTCAATGCTGTTTCGTTAGATCATTTAAAAACACTCGTTGCCATTTTAGAAAAAGATGAATCAGGCAAAACGCCGTGCATACATTGTCGTGCAGGTGTGGGTCGTACAGGAACACTCATCACAGCTTTTATTCTTAAAGAAAAAATCAAAAACAAAGAAATTCATGCGGGCAATCTTGAATCGGCTCTCATGGATTTAATTCTGAAATTACGTCGGCAACGTGGAGAATATTTCGTGCAACAACCAGTCCAATTTAAACTGATCCGAGATTATGGAAAGTTCTTGCTGGACCTCTCTTAAAGCATAGAGAAGGACCAAAACGACAAACGACCTTAACAACAAACGACAACAAGGACTAAAATCATTGTTGTCGTTTGTCTTTAAAGTCGTTTTTGTCGTTAAGGTCGTTTGTCCGTATAGGTTCACTGTGTGCATAGAAAGACTGTTTGCCATTTGTGCGGTAGCACTCTAACTGCATTAGCCCAGACCGAGCGCGTTTAGCGCTCGTTCTGGGATTTAACGCACAATATATTGCACTGCGGTTAGCAGTGCTACACGGACTCTGAATAGTTGCACTGCTAACCGC
>JASBUW010000027.1 GCA_030147755.1 Parachlamydiaceae bacterium | reverse complement strand
CATCGATTAAAATTACATCATATTCTACATCGCTTTTTAGGAGAGCTTTGCGACCCGGTAACGCAAAATCTGGATGTTTTATTAGCACATCTTCGATCCAACGAATATTGCGATAACAAGCACTTTCTGAAATTTGATAAGGTGCAGCAACATGAAAATACGTTCGATACTCTCTAATGTATTCTAGTGCCATCAATAATCTGTCTTCTACTATCAACTTGTTTGGTTTACCATCAGTGTTCTTTTTTTTCTTCCCCGCCTCTTTTAAAATTTCTGCCATTTTTTCAAAGGTTGTTCTTTTAACTCCTGTTAACCTGCGAAAATCTTCTGCTTTAAACTTTTTCAAACTTTCGTATCTCATGGCTAAAATCCTTCTAAATTTTAGCCATTCTAACACTTATTCCAGGTTATGCAAGAGTTCTAATGATTTTTTGCAAAAAGCAAACGTCTGATAATATGTAAAATTAAAATAAATTTTCTTTCTTGCTTTATAACCATATGTGGATTCGCATGCTCGAATTATGAATAGCAAAATATTTTTATGTTTAAATAAAATTTTTTATATAAGATAGTTGCATTACGGGATACACATACTCGTTGAACATTTAAATGATGACTTTAAAAAAGGAAATTTCTATGAAAATACGCTCAATAAAAGTGTTAGCACTTTGTTTTTCACTGCTAACGATGACACATTCAGCTGGAATGGCCATTCAACCCGACCATGCTAAACATCACCATTGTCGCAAACATCATCGTCTTCCTCAATGCAAGATTCCCATACCTGGCACGGATTCCATTGATCTCGCTTTACGCATTTCAACAGATTTGCATACCCAGAATCGCGGATTGGATATTCTTGTTACTGCAGAAGCTTTTGCCCCTCATCCAATTCCTGTTATTATAGATATAACTACCTCGCCAGCTACGATTACTGTCACAGACCCTCATATTGCCGAACTTATTCAAGCTGTGAATTCAACCACAAAATCTGGGCGAGATGATCTTATCACTGTCTTAAATGCATTTGGAATTAATGGTGCACCTTTTGCAAACTCTCTATTAGCCTTTCTATTGGCTGGTGAGCAATATTCAATTGCCATCGCCAATAGCATTCCTTCTGCCCCCTATTTGTATGCTTGGGTGTTGGCAGGAATTGAAATGGGAAATCAACTCTCCCTCGTTCTTGACTTTACACCTGGTTCTGCTGAATCTAATCAATTACAAGGATTGATCCAAGACGTCGTGAATGATGAAGCTAATGGAATCCTCGGCTTGAATCAACTTTTACCTCCAAATGCTCTCTTGCCAGGAGAAACTCAATCTGATGCAGCACTCAGGTATTTTATTTTAGGTCGCATCGCAACGACTACTATTGGCAAAATTACTGTTGATCAGCTTGTGTTAAATTTTAATGAGCGCTCTTGCATCCTGCAAAATAATTTAACTTCTAACTAATTACGTCTTTTATGCACACAGTGAACGTTTATATGATAAGATATAGTAGGTTCACTGTGTACATCATACTATTACACATTTACACACATTAAAAATAGTCTCTTACGTTTTTAGATTTTTAGAGCACCCAAAGGTATCGTATTTTGTTCCCTTTCAAATCTTTTTACTGCCTTTTCATACCTTTTAGGTAAAATAAGATTTAATACATTTTGCTTTTCTTCTTTTGATAGAAATTGAACTGTAAATTTTTGCTCTGATTCTGGTTCTACCGGATTATAAATATCAGCTAAGACAGTGTTTCTATTCTGTCTAACAGCAGCTAAGACAAGGTCACGATCGTATCTCCATTCTTCTGATGCAAATCTTATAGAAGTTCTATCATTTGGTTGTGATTCTTCTACAGGATTAAAACTGGGGATACTATCACTACCAATAGGGCTAAACATATAATCTCCTTTTCAACTTTGTTTGAGGCCAAGGAGTTTATTATATTAAACTAATTAATTTAATTCAATAAAAAAAAATCAACTAATTATTAGAATAAGTTAGAAATTTTCCAATTATCTCGAGTGAAATAAATCATTGTATGAATGTTATTTTTGTAAACACCTATCTGTTAATCTAAAACTTTTATTATTATTCAAATAACCATCAAATTGTAACAATGAATCAAATGATCCACACTATTGAGTGCACAGTGAGGCATTTTTGGAGGAATTCTACAAACATTTATTCAGCAGAAGTAAATACACCTGTCATAAATAGGCCTGCTTCTACCTCTAATGTTTCCGCATAACGTAGCGCATCCTCAATTGTAATATCTTTGCGTCGTTGACTAAGAGGCGTTTGGTAAACTACTTGCGTAAGCAAGCGTGTACGTTGCTCAAGACGAGAAACCATTGCTTGACTCATAGGAAATAAAGGATAGCGTTGCTTAAACTGAACCACAAAATCTTTTTGTCTCCAATGATGAAGGTCTCCTCTCAAATCTTTGAAAAGGCTGGCTCTAAAATCTAATTCTGCATTTGAAAGCTCTCTAAAATCAGCTCTTAAATCTCTCAATAATACCTGGATCGCCTGTTGATGCACCGTTTTAAAGGTTTGGACAGCTTGTTGAAATGCGCTTGCTCGATTTACTTTAGTATTAATTTGTCTAATATTCTGATTTTGTTGTCTCAAATAATTCTGATAATCTGTCAAATAAGAGGCTTCTAAAACAGCTTGAGTTTTACAAAATAACCGTTCGACAATTTTCTTTTCTTGAGGCGTGACACTTTGCAAAATGGCAAATTTGAGTAAGCGTTTGTTTTGTTTATCGAGCTGAAGATTTGTTTCCACAGTATGAATTTTTTTTGCTATACGACTTTCAATGATTTGTGCAGATTGAATCATTAAAAAGCGCTTACGGTATACGATTTCTCTTAATTGCAAAGTCTTTGGAGATAGATTGATTTTAACGCCTAAAAGTTGATCAAAAATTGTTTCGTCTTGCTGTAAGTCAGCCTTAATAGCTTGTACACGTTGCAAGTATAATTGCATGACGCGTCCTCTAGGACCAGGCGTAGCCTGAAGTTGCTGTAAACGATGTTCAAAATGTCCTAAAAACTCTTTTGTTGCTCTAACCGGATCCAAGCGACCTAATGCCACTTGATTAATCAAGGCTATTGTTTGAAAGCGGAGACCTGTAGAATTTTCTGCTGATCCATCAATTAAACAGTCTGCACGGTTAATTTTGCTAGGCATATCCAAAGTAGCATTATGGCTTTTATATCCAGAAGACCCTTTGAGATACACAAAACTTCGGGGTTTCGCAACTGCTTGATTACCTTGATTCTTTTGTTCTTGATATTGATTCCACTCAGTTCGAATATAAGCTAGCAAACAAGGTGTAGTACTTGCGTGAGCGGCTTCATAACGATAAGTTTTTTGATCTGTAATTTGATTTGTTCTTTCATTTACAATAGGCAGAGTTAAACTTGTTGCTCCCCCATATTGATCATTTGCTTCCACCGATTCAAAATGAAAAGGCATGCGATGGCAAACAATTGTTTGCTCAAAAAATAAAGCTACGCGTCGATCAATCGCTTGCTCAATATCATCTTCATAGATATCTATGAGATCTATTTCCGATTGCTCGATATTGTTACTATAAATCTCAATACCTTGAAGCTCGTCCCGTTTCTTATCTACTAAAACAGGGACATCACTCCCCTCCTGAACCCATGGTTGAGTTTCTTGCACTTCAAATTTATCTGTTTGCCTTCTGGCTACAGGAAGAAATCCATAATGAGCCATTGTTGCAGCATTAGCATTCACATAACAAGGCATAAAACTTCCTTTTTTAAAATAAGTCTCTTTCGAAGAAGAAATTCTTTCTGTCTTCTAAATTCAAGAACTTTTTAGCATTATTTAGTTCGAGACAAACAAAACACATAGTATACAATTTTATATCTTTCCTTCTACAATGTTTATATTTAAAAATCATCAAAATAATGATAATAAAGCTGAACCTCTTTTAGCACCGATTAAAAATGGGTTTTGGGAACTCATTTGGTCAAGTGATAATCCCTCTTATGGCGACCCGAGTATTATTAATCCCTACCAAGATAAGGGTTTGAAACTGCCCTCACATAGTGCGATATTACTTAAATCTATAGCTGAAGAAGAAAAGCCTCGGGTTGAAAAGCATATCAAATAAATTTAGATCAGCCTTAACGATTGGATTCTTTTCGTTCACTTAACCGAAAGGCGGCAGCGACAGCTAAACCCGCTACAAAGCCTCCAATATGCGCCATATAAGCCACACCTCCTGTATCTTGCGTTGTCGAGTATAGTGACCCAACACCACTGACGAACTGCAAAAAAAACCAAAACCCAATCACGACGATTGATTGCATAGTCACGATCGATTGACCCAGCAAGACCTTGACTTTTTGTCCTGGGAAAAATAGAACATAGGCTCCCAGTACTCCCGCAATCGCACCAGAAGCTCCCACATTGGGTATATTTGAATGAGGAGAAAAGACATATTGCGCAAATGCAGCTGCAAGTCCACTGAGAAGATAAAGAAAGATATATTTGATCTTTCCTAAACGGTCTTCGACGTTATCACCAAAGATCCATAAGTAAAGCATATTGGCAGCTAAATGTAACCATCCCCCATGCATAAACATAGAAGTGAATAAGGTGGGGAAATCACTTACTGGATCAGCACTGAAACGTTTAGGAATAAATGCCCATTGTTTGATAAATGCTTCACCGCCACTTAATTCTAAGAGGAAGACAAGAATATTCATGACGATTAAAAGGTAAGTGATAACAGGCGTCGCTTTGCGTAAAGAATTATCATCTCCAAGAGGCATCATAAAATGAATCCTTATAAAATAAATCTTCTATTCCGGAACTTCTACTTTCACAATTTGCCTTTAACTGTCTTTTTGAACTCCAAATAATGTAAGTAATCCTCCGCCCACCATTAATACAATTCCGCCTATAATATAAGCCATGGTGTGCTCTGTATAACGGCCGCTCACTCCTTCCACAACTTTTTCAGTTAAAGAATAAGAAGCATGGAGTCCAAATGCAAGAATCAAAACCCCCGCGACTAATAACATAAGACCTAAAATCCTAGATGCAGACATATATCCTCCGTCATATATTGTAAAGAGACTTATTATCTCTCTGATTTTCTAGCTTAGGGCGCTATCATTTTAAGACACGCCCTAGCATGGCGATAAAAAAATGACATTAAGATTAAGCCTGGAAAGCTTCCATGCTTTTTAATAACGCTGTTAAACGTAATTCATCTTCTTTGGCTCCCAAATTTTCTGCTTTTTTTAAGCCATCTTTAGCTATTTTAAGCGCATTTTCCCTGTCATTTGTCGCCATTTTGAGTTGTGCCTCTAAATAATCTGCATGCATGGAGAGACGCTCATTCGCTATCAGTGATCGTACATCATCTAGAACTTGTTGAGAAAGATCATAATTTTTTTGCAGAAGATGCACTTTACCTAGCCGCATATTTGTGCGAATCACATCATCTACTGCTTTGGTATCTTTAAAGCACTTAATGGCTATTAAATAACAATCCATGGCTGCTTTTAGATCACCCTTTGGATTGTCAGCATGCGCGGCTCCTAAATTAAAATAGATCTTTCCTTGCAGATTAATATTTTTGACCTCTTTCTTAGAATAGAGAGAAAGAGCTTCTTCTCCAATTTTGACGGCACGAAGATAAGAAGCTTGTTGCGCTTGTTCTTCTTGGCATTTTGCCGCTAAAGCACGATGAACCGCTGATTCTAAATAAAGAGCACGCAGAAGAAGAGAAGGATCAATAAATTCCTCAGATAATTCATGACACCGATTGGCATATAGCAGAGCTTGATTGTAGTCACCTAAATAGAAAGCTGTAGACGTGAGTTGAGCACAAATTTTTGCTTCATCTTGAGGTTTACTTGCTTTTTTAGATGCCTCCAAAGCTACTGTGCCTTGAGAGATAATTTCTTGCCATTTTTCGGATTTAGAGAATTCTTCAAATTTTTCAAAGTAAATTTTCACCACATCATCTGAACGAGTTTGCTTGTCATGCTCGTTTAGTAAGACAGCCTTTTTAGTAAAATAAGGTTTTATCAAATAGCCAATAGCCAAAAATCCTAAAGCAACCGAAACAATAATGAAGATTTTCTTTTGCTGAGCAGTTAAAGCAGTTTGAATATTTTTATTGAAGCTGTCAAATAAATTCACCACCTGCTGCGAAAGACTTTTAAAGTAAATAGTCATGCTGTTTCTCTTTAAAGGTAAGGCGTAAATAAGGATTCTATTTCTTGTACTATATTTAGTGGAAGGCTGAAATTAAAAATCTCAAGATCTTCTTTCATGTGTTTCTCGGAGCAAGTTCCAGTTAACGGAACAACCCCTATCTCTACTAAAACACGAAATAAAATTTGCGCTGTCGTTTTTTGATATGTCTGAGCAGCTCTTTGCACTATTTCATTGGAAAGAATGTGCGGATTCGCAGTGAGAGTCCAAAAACTTTGATAAATCATTTTCTGCTCTTGGCACCACTGACGCATTTCGTGATCATAATCCGTCTCTTGATAAAAGCGATTTTGTAAAATTGTTGGCTTGACAGAAGCAGTCTCATATAACTGTTTTAACACTTCTAAATCATAACAGTTACTTATCCCAATTCGTTTGGCCTCTCCTCGGTTATAAATTTGTTCCATGGCCTGCCATACCATCATCAATTGATCTCTATTTTTTAGCGGAGAATGGAGTATCAAGCCATCGACATAACTCACACCGAGATTCTTTTTGGAAACCTCGAAAGACTGCGCGACTTGTTCATCCAAAGGAGCTTGTCTATCATAAGGAATATTGAAAGGGTCTTGGCCCTCTAAAGGCGTAAACTTAGTTTGAATATACAAATCTTTACGCGTTATACCTTCATCGACTAGTCTTTGAATAGCTTCTCCGACCCCTGTTTCATTGTAATGCTTGGGTTGACAAGCCGTGTCAATTCCCCTGAATCCGCACTTGATCGCTAAAGTCACTAAATCAGCGGTTTTATCTTTTTTCCACGCAGTACCATAAAGCAAGCGTGGCATTGTAGCATTAGACACTTTGATTGTATTTCTCATAAGTCAACTTTCTCAAAAAAAATTCTAAAACGGGACAATCCATGACTGTTTTGGACAGAACTTAAGATACTGGAATCGATAAAATTATCCAATTTGGTTTACTAAAGGTTGCATCTTATATTAAAAACAATTTTACCCAGTTTTGTTTTTCAGAGGAAGTTGAAAATAATAAGCTTAAAAGCGTGCCTATTACGCCATCTAAAAAACCTGCGTTATCAATACAAACTGTTTCATCGCCTTTGGGCAAGGAAGCCACACATTTATAACCAAAAGGAAAATCTGGATCATAACGCTCTAAAATTGAGCGAGTGATTTGACTAGCTGTCTTAGAAAAAAGAACGAGATGTGTCTCTAAAAAGAAGGCGTGCACCTGAGTTAACAAGCCTGCTAATCCATGGCAAAAGGAGACGCATTCCAGATTTTGCTGACTATCAAATCGTTCGCATACAACCTGCATGATGTGAATTGCTTCTTGCTTGAGTGAGTCGCTTTGTAAAGCTTGAGCTGCTAAAAGTAAAGAAGAAGCGATGCCTGGAGCCCCATAACACCATCCATCTCGATAGAAATCTGTCGTTACTTCAAGATAATTTCTAATCCTTGCATTAAATCCAAATTTAGCCGGCCACTTCTTTCCTTTCACTTGGTTTTCTTGTAACCAAAAAGCCATTTTTTGAATGGTTTCTAACTGATTGTCGACAATAATCCCCTTTAAATACGCTTTTGCTAAGGCTGCCATGCAACCTGCTACCCCATGCGCAACTCCTGTATCAAAACTCCCCTCTGGATATTGTGCTCTTTGTTCTTCTCTTATCAAATAGCTCACAGGCGTATACCAACCAGGCAATTCAATTCCTGCGTGTAAAACACCTTCTTTTAATAGAGTGAGAACTCGCACTATACGGTATGCAAGCATTTGCATAGCTTCTACATGCACATATTCTAAAACATAGCTGAGAACACCACTTAGTCCTGTGATTACATCATACTGAAAAAGAGACAGCGCCTGAGCCACGTGCCTTGTTTCTTCTATAGGTAACAAATAGTCCGCTTCTATGTTTTTAATCAAAATAGCATTTAGTTGCGCTATCAAGGTCTGATAACGTGTTGATTGTTTAGAAGCCAGATGGATGGCAAAGCAAATACCAGATAAACCTGAGAATAAAGAACTGTTATGTATCCCCCTTTTTTCTATTTCTTGTATGAGTTCCACTAGATAACGATGGGCGATGAGATCCCATCCTTGATCAGGGAAACAAGCCTCCATTTCAGAAAACAGAATGATAAATCCTGGATAGCCATGTGAAAGCGTCGTGATATCCCAAGGATAAGCTTGAATGTAAGGCATAAAGTTCTGTTTTTGCAAAGAGACCTGCTTTATCCACACAGGATCCTTGAATCTATGGGCAAGCGTCAAGCAAACGTCTGCCACTTTATGGATTGCTATAGTCATAAAGTTTCCCCTGCTTGTTGAATTGATGATGCATTTTTTTTAGGATGTGATAAGCCAACACACGCGCTTTTTTCTCTAGTTGTGCATCCGTTCCTAATAAACGGTTACAATGCATATGCAAGAAGCTATCTAAAATTTGTTCTTTTGTGTTTTGCAAGGTGTGCTTTTGTTCTAATTCTTCGATTTTCTCTCGGTAGCACTGCATGGCTCCACTTGATAAAGTGAAAGCCTGCTTTAAATGCAATAAAAGCGGATCTTCTATTTGTTCGTTATTTTCCTGAAAAAAAAGCATCTGAGCATCTTGCACAACTTGCTTTAAATGTGGGCGACATCCAGATAAAAGGGCTTTTTCTGTCTCCATAGGAGATAAAAGCTGGGCCATCGAGGAAAGTTGGCCATCCAAATGTTTTAAAAAATGGATCACACCAAGAGCAGCAAACACAAAAAGTGGACGCGTATGAGAAGGAAGAGCAGCCATTTCCAGAAGTGTACAACACATTTGGCTATCGGCACAAAACACATCTTCCGCTTGCTCTATGCAAGCCATTCCTCCATATCTTTCCAATTCACGCTCATATAAATCAAAAGAAACATGGCGAATACTTTCTTGTAACAGCAAGCGAGCACTCCAATCACTTAATTTTCCCATGATTTGCTCATAAACACCCTCTGATGCGCCATGCAAACGCAAGCGGATATGCGGCTTTTCTTCTTGGTAGCGAATATAAAACCATTTGTGAATACAGCCTATTTGCATCAAAGACTGAACAAATGGCATTAAGCTGTGCTTTAGAAAATCTTCTTCCTCTTCTTTAGGAAGCCACAATTTCGCATAAATCCATTTCTTTTCAAAAATAGATACGCGCTCTTGCATTGCATATTGGTGAGTCGTAGGATAATTTTTTATCTTTTGAGAAACCGCATAAGCCTTCTTTTTAACTAGAGGGGCAACAAACTCGGCCGCATGCTTCCCCTCTTGACTTTGTATGCAATGACTGATCAAGTGCTCAAATAGAATGATTTCTCCTTTACGGATTAACTGCTGATATAAGAGTTTAAAATGCTCTGGATGACTCCATCGGATGAAAAGCCGGCGATCAAAATCTGTTAAATAAACAGTTTCGGGAACGCGATGATGATGCAAGGCATTCCATAAAGCCTCCTCTAGATTTTGAGCATCTTGGTTGCGTTTCAACTGCTCTTGATTAAAACACCATCGTGCCGGGCAAAGAATGATGTTGCGATATTTAATGCGGGGTAGATAAGGAGTTGTTTTGGCTACTCCTTGCCATATGTGGGGAGAAAAAGAAGTGAAGCGAAAAGAAGAAACACCTAATAAAAATTTTAAGAGAGGAGGTGCAAAATCAGGATTGACTGCGCTACTCAAGCTCACGCTCACTTCTTTTTTTAAACGCTTGGAATACAGATAAAGACGCTGTGTAGTTGCTCCCACATAGAGATCGTTTATATCCATTAAACCAGGGGAAAACTCTTGATAATGTAGATGCAGCTGAAATTGTCTGATTTTTTCAAAATAACAGACATTTGCTACCCGCGGATCCTCCGGTAAAAAAGAAGCTTCAACAAAAATAACATGTTCATTTAAAGCTTCTTCTCGTTCTAAAAATTGTCGCATAGCGACAATTTTTGCTTCTTTTTCTCCCCATCCATAGAAGAATCGGCCAAAAGTATGACCTGCTTGCATGGAAGCCATCGTTGGATTCATCAGAATCGTATAATTCCCCTCTTCTATCTCTTGCGCAGATGACGCCATGATTTCAAAGTAAAGCTCAAGAGATAAAGGAGCTGACACAAATTTTTCTTGATGGCTAGACCATAAATTTTGAATGAGATCATCCACGATGATTTCACTTTCGGTCACACGCATCAATAATTTCTCTGCTAAATTAAATCGCGTTTCTTGTTGAGTGTCTGCATTCTCTTCAGCTGGTAATCCTAATCCTTTTTTATCATTTATTAATTCCATGACAGGCACTAAGCGATAGATACCATATTTTTCTAAGAACTCTCGATGATAATGAGGTAACTTTACTATTTGATTTTGCTGCTGAGAAAGCAACCAAAGGGCGGTTGCTGCGTAAGAAAGATCTTCTTGCATCTTATGCGTGAGTTTAATGTGCGCTATATCCGAAAAGGTATCCACATGAAGAAGATGCTCTTCTTTTTTCCATGCATTTAATTGTTGCAACACTTGTTCTACATGAGAAAGCCCCTGTCCTATAGGACACGCTTCATAGGTTTTCAGCGATTGATTCGCACATTCTAAATGATCTAAGGTAGATAACTGATTGTAGGTGCCTTTGATTTTATCGAGTAAAGCAGTCAAGTTAAAGGGACGATCCACACAAATTGATAATTCGGATAACAAATATTCTTTTTGGAACATTTGTTCGATACAAGCAGTGACTTTTTTTCTGTCATGCTGAGAAAACAAAATACTCAATCTTTCTTCTAAATCCGCATAGCGAATCGGCTTGCGAGCTAAATTAAGCACAGCTTCCGAAGCGTGTGTGCTTCTAATGGAAATCAAATCTCTTGTGGCTTTTGTTTCATTCTTTTTGATCAAAAGAATTTTTTTTCCTTTTCTCATTAAATTAGGATTAGCCATCACGCGAAGATGTTGCACTAAATTAGCTTCTGCGTGAAAAATATTTACAAGCGATTTCACCCACGCCGTATCTGGCTTCACGCGCTTCTTTAAAGAAGTGAGATCAAATTGTAGCTGTGTTTTTTGCGCAAATTCTCCCCAACTCACACAAGAAAAAAGTCCAAAAGGCGTTGTGCGAGAGCTCATTCTTAGAAAGTATTTCAAAAGACTAGGATAAATTTTATCTAATTCTATAGGAGAATCCTTTCTCAAAGCTTGATGTAAAGAAAGACTTGCAAGGGCAATAGCTTCTTGAAAAAGCGCATGCTGGTGATAAAACTCTAATAATCCTTTCTTAGGATCAGCAATAGCTACATTAAAAGGCAGTAAAGCTATGCGCGCCATAAAAAAAGGAGCGCTCTCATAAAGTTTGTAATCTGTCATACATCACTTAATTAAAAAAATTCTCGTCCACTTGCTTTCTTCTTGAGAATGAACCAATAAAAGGGCTAACGCAATGCCTACTGCCCCATTTAATAGTCCAGGATGATCTACCCAACGATAGTCTTCAGGTTCTAAGACATGAATGGTTTGAAAACCAAATAAGTGAGAGGGATGATAGAAACTTTTTAAATCTTTTTCTAAATAATCGACTTGTTTTAAAAGTATAGGATAACCCGTATCTTGAGCCATGTGATAAGTCAAGGCTAGCAACCCTGCTCTTCCCCAGAAAAAAGTGGGTCCCATTAAATTCCATTCTTGCCACGTTTTCGAAAAAATCGAGACAAAAGCATCTTCAGCAAACTTCATAAGAAGAAAATCGCGTGTTGCTCTCGCTGCTAAGTATAAAGCTCTAGAAACAGCAGGATTGCCGTAACTCCAAGCGTCCCTTGTTAATGCAGTAGAGGGCTGTTGCCGAGAAATTTCTTCCTCAAAAGAAACGGTATGATTCCAAGAAAGTCCAGATGAAGCTTGTATCTGCTTGCTTTTTAACCAAGCTGACATCTCTTGAATCAACTCATATTGCCCAGGCACAAAGATTCCTTCTAAGGCGGCTAATGCCATTATCGATAAGCAGCCTGTCATTCCATAAGATGTGCTTAAACTAAAATTTCCGTTTGGATATTGGGCTTGTGCTTCAGGAATTAATTGTTCTTCTGGCGCCACATACCATCCAGGCACCTCGTATCCTTTAATCAATCGCTTACGTTTTAGCAACAAAACGAGCCGTGAGAGACATTCAAAAGCCAAACGCTGACAAGCAGCTTGTTCTTTTCTTACTAATAGATAAGCCAATATACCGCTTAATCCATTGGTCAAATTGTAAAAGTGGGGCGGAACCTCTCGATCTTGATCTAAAAGATGATCAGCTTGGCGTAGTAAAGCAGTTTCTATTTCTCTGAAAAGCAAATTTTCCAGCTTAGAAAGCAAGTGAGGATAACGATAACCCTGCTTAGAACAAAGATACGCAGCAAAACACATGCCTGTCAGACCTGTAAATAACGACGTATGATTAATGCCTTGTTCTTCTGTTTTTTGCATGGTAAGCTTAAGATAAGCATAAGCGATTTGATCCCAACCTTGTTGGGGAAAAAACTGATCCATTATTCCATAAAAAGAAGCAATTCCTGGCAATCCTTCCGCTAATGAAAGCATAGTCCATTCCTCAGCCATAAACTTTCCTCGCTGCACATTTTCTTGCATATGTGTGTAAACATGTTCAGGCGATCTTAATTTGTCTGCAATCGCTTGGCAAATGTCAAAAGTGTGATACATATTGATCCTATTGACATGCCAGTTTTTCAATGGCTGGCATGTCAGTTTTTGCGGTTTAATTTGAATGACTATTTACAACGTTGACTGACAACGTGATTAGTACAGGAGTCCGTCAAATGTGAGAAGGTCTTTGGCTCAAATTTTATCTCTGTCACACTTAGATCAAGATCAAATAGATCCTCAGACGTTAATTGAGAAGAGACATGAATATTTTGTAAAATTGAATGATCAATTTTCATCTTTTATAACTCCTATTTTATGCGATTTTTTTTGAAATTTTACTTACAGGTACAACAAAAACTATTGCCTGTTCCAGTTTGTCCACAACCAGGCGTACAACCAACATGACTTGTAATGGGTAACTTATCATGATGTCCTGCTCGCAATTCTGTGACTTTTAGATCCAAATCAAATGGATTTTCCACAGAAGATGAACTAGAGAATGAGTTTATACTGTTAACCGCTATCTCATTTATACGCATCCTACACTCCTTTAATAAAAGTGAATTCATGAACTATCTGAATCAAATGATTGTTCAGAAAATCAGTGTTATTTTGAAAAAAAAGCAAAAAAGTAAATAGAGTATAAAATACTCTAATCCTTCCCATCCTGCCGCTTGCGATCTTGCTCATCCTGTTCTTCTTTTTTAGCAAAAGAACAGGATGAGCAAGATCGCAAGCGGCAGGATAGGAAGGATAATTGAGACATTTTGCTTAATTTTTAAATTGATATAAGCTGCGCCCCGCCTCGATCATCTTCCTGCAAGAGCTCCTCTGGAGCCATTTGTTCTTGTCTTAAAATTTCTACTGTTTTTTGAATGGCTTGTTTAGTTTTGGATAAAAGATGGGCCATTTGTTGCATAGCATTTGCGCTGTGTTGAAGAGCATTCGTCGTTTGTTGTAGCATGCTGGAGGCCTCCTGCAAAGCAGCCTTTGTCTGCTGCGCAATTTCTCCTCCCTCTTTTAAAATAGACGTCGCATGTTGTAAGGCTTTGATACTCTTTTGCCATGTTTTTATGTTTTGCTTTGGAATGCGTATCTTTTCTTCTAAGTTATGCTTTACTTGCTTGAGTGCATTTTTCACTTCCGTAAGCAAATACGCATTCGCTCCCTGAGAGGCATGTGCTAATTGTCGCACTGTTTTCTTTTCTTTTGCTAAGGCAGTTTCTGCTTGCCGCCAAACATTTGAAGAATCGATAGCCTCATTGATTGCGGTAAAAATTTTCTGGAAATTTTTACTTACTTTTTTTAGCGCTTTTTTTTCTTCTAATGTCAAAGCATTTAGTCGCTCTGCCTGTAAAATTTCTAGGGCTTCTTGAATAGAATCTATACTATCATCTCTTATGCTTTCTTCTAATACTTCTATCGCGTGTTTCCAAGACATTTCTTCTTGTTTAAAGCTATTTTCTACTTGTTGTAGAGCATGACCAATTTGTTGAAATGCACCTGCAATTTGTTGAAGCGCATTCATTTCCTCTTGTGGAATCTTAGAAGCATCTCGTAGCGCTGCTATACTGTCATTCATTAATTGGATAGTAGGGGGTAGCAAAACAATTTGCATGCCTTGTTCCAACATATTCGCCGCTTCTTGGTGTCCATCTACTTCTGGTCTAGGGGCATCTATCAGCTTCTGAAATTGGTTAGCGACTTGCTGAAGCGCAGCCGCCGTTCTCTGCGGCATATTGGTGATTCCTCCTATTGAATGAAGAATATCCTCTTTGGATTTTTCAATTAACTCTTTCAATTTAGGTAATTCCAATTGCTGACGCAGATCTTCATACAATGCTTTTAATTTAGGTTTCAGAAAATAATGAATGAGACTAAATTCGCGTATAAGATGGTCTGCATTCATATTTTTTTTCCTGATGGTCTCAATTTTAGCCGCTAATACAATCAATTCTTTTCTACATGTGGTAATTTCTTGAGAAATGGCGTGAAACTTAAATAATTTTTCTTTTTCTGTTAAAGCAGCTTGCTGGGCCCCCTCTTGCTGTTGGGCTAATGTGCGGATTCTTTCTTGAATGCTATGTTGTTTGCCAAATGTTAAAGCTTGCTTATCTAAAGCGTATTGATCATTCAAAGTTTCTATAGCCATCTTTTCTTGAATTTCCTTTAACCGTTCGTTAGCTGGCATTTGATTATGTTTTGTGAACAATAAAGAGAGTGCGGTAGCAAGAAGGCGCTTGGAAATTTCCGGTTGAGTTAAACGCAAATGCGGAAAATCTTGAATTAAAGTTTGTCCCGTCTCATAAATTTTCTGAAAAAATTTGGGAGATGTGACGACAGTAGGATAATGACGCATCATATTTTGCAGCGTCAGCTTCACTTCTGCCGGTTTTAAAGCAGGAACATCGATCTTTTTAAAACGACGTTGAAGGGCAGTTCCTTTAATATATTTATTATATTCTTCTCGCGTGGTTGCTGCAATGACATAAGGAAGACCTCGTACACTTGTATCTAGAATAGATTTTAAAGTTTCAGCATAACGCGTTCCATATTTTTCATTCAAAAGCGTATGGATTTCATCTAATGCAATGATGATTTTGTGTTTGTGATTTCCAATGATTTTCAACACTTGTTCTAATTTATCATCTGACTCCATCATAGGATTATCGACAACAAAAAGAGAAGCAGGTCCACCAAATAATTCAAGATGTTTGAATTCTTTGACGAGTTCTCTTAAAGTGTCCGGCACTTTATCTTCGTTTCCAAATAAATAAGCAAGTCCCTGTATTATACTCGTTTTACCTGCACCTGAATCTCCCACTAAGAGGATTTGTTGCCTTCCTGATGAATTAGAAGTTTGCCAACACCGAAAAATTTTTTCAAAAATGTCATCTCGGAAGAGGACGGGCTCAATTTCCCCTGCTTGAGCAGCTAACCTATAGTTATAAAGTGGCTTTATTTGAGAAGGAATGGGATGGATATATTTATAACTTTTGAAACCTATAAACACGACTGTATAAATAGCTGCTAATATTCCTAGCAGAGCAAGTGGATCAAGATATTCAGGTTGATGGTGATTGAGTACAGCATCAATCATTGTAGGAAATACAACAGTGAACACAATTAGTCCTACATATGTTTGAAGAAGTGTGGATGCATGCCAAGGGCCAGTAGGCTCTTGGTCTGTTACATAGCGTAAAGCAATGAAAATATTTTCAATTAAGCTTGGACACTTCCAGTGATTATATGAAGAAGATTGTTTAATAAATTGACTGGCATATCTTTTAAGGGCATTTTCAAGATTTTCTTCATCCCACCTCACATTTGCTTCTACATCCATTATAAGTTTGAGAACTTCCTTGATATCTTCTAAAGAAACAGATGCAGCACATCTTTTAATGGCAGTGACACGCGCTTTAATATCGTCTATTCTGCCTCCATTTCCCGCTTGATCAAATTGACAAATTGTCTCAAAAAGAACTTTTAAACTGCTAATTGAACGATTTCTTAAAGCCCAAGAAATCCCCCATCTTGACAATTGCCCACCTTCTTTCAATCGCGCCACTAAAGCCGCGCATTCCTGAGGAGTGATATCGGTACGATTCACTAAAGGCTGATAATCTGAATTGACACTCATCTTTCTCTCCTGATATTTTAAACACTCACTGTTCGCATGAATGTTTTTGTTAAACTCAAAAATCAGGATAATTTTGTTTGATGAAGCAAGAGAAAATTAGAGTAGAAAGTACTCTATTTTTAGAGTAAAAAGTACTCTATTTTAAAAGCTAAAATTAACAAAAGAGAATACAAATGTCTTCTTTTAACGAATTATTTTACAAATATACGTTGCACTATAACGATCGAATCAAAAAGTTTTGCGAACCTCTGCAACGCGCTTATGGCCTCAACCATTTTATTCATTATAAAGTAACAGATAAGGGATTATCTAATGGCTTTAGTAATGATGCCAATTGGATGGAATATTTTATAGGGGAACGCATTTACTTATATTGTCCCTATATGCGTCATCCGCAATATTATGAATCGGGCCATGTCTTCATCCAAAATGAAGAAACTTCATTTGACGACTCTTTTCAACAAGCGATGCAAATGGCAACAGAACGTTTTAATACGCAATTTTGTTTTCTTGCTCTTAATAAGAATCCACACAATATGGAAGTTTTTGTTTTTGGAGCGCCTCCGACCATTTCCAACATTCATAGTATGCTTGCAACAGAAGTCCCTCTTTTAAAACTCTTTATCTCTCGTTTTTGTGAAGAGTTTAGTAAGATGCTGGAAGATCTCTCTCATCATTTATTCGATATTGCAACTCCCATGGGATCCACTTTTTACGAAAAAGCAGATCTCTTACCAGCCTCTTTACTGAAAAAACGTCGCTATTTACTCAAACAATTGGGTATCAATGATAATTTTTGTACTTTATCAAAACGAGAATGGGAAATAGTTCCTCTTTACTTAAAAGGTCATTCTGCTTCTCACATTGCTAAGGAGCTATTTCTTTCTACGCGCACTATAGAAAACTATATAGACAATCTCAAGAATAAACTCGGCTGTTTTTCAAAACGTGAGTTAATAGAAAAATTGACAGAGTTACAACAAATCAGACATATTCTATATTTACCTTAACAACAGCATTTTAATAATTAACGAATTTATTTTTTAAAACAAAAAAAATAGATCAAAAATAACAAGGATGATATATTCAAAATCAATTAAATATAATTAGTTTATAAAATTTTTAAATGGAGTTATTGAAATGAATTTAAATGGTTATTTTCCAGTTTCAGGAGATTTTGTTCTTGGCAACATTATTTTAGACACGACTCTTGAAGAGATTTATCTTAATCAACAACTTAATCAATTACTGCTTACCGACCAATCCAAAACAACTTCTGAAGACAATAGTTCTAAAATTGAAGATCTTAGTTCTAAAATGGCGTCCCTATCCCAAAAGATGTGTGTAGATGATTTTTTACTGAATTTAGAGTTTATTCCTTGGGATAATAGATGTGTGGTTAAAACAGCCCAAACTAGAGAACCCTATTTAGAGAATTTCTTTAAAATGCAATTTACCCATACAGAAGGCTTGCATAACAAAATAAAGGACCTTACTCAAGACCTAGTAAAAGGAATGCCAAACACGGATATTAGTGTTATTTCTTCTGAAATGAGAGATAATATCTCTTCTTTAATCGAAAAACTTCTCAACGAGCAGCTTAAAGAATGCGATGAGTCCTCTATTGAAGTCGAGCTTTACGCATCCTTCATTTCGTTAAATAGAACTAGGTCATTTGAACCTCTAAGAATTAGAAGCAATGCAGTATTAAGCGATAAATTAAGAGATAATGCGTCAAGAATATATATAATTTCTGAATGTCTATTAGGAGGAATATTTTTTGGTCTTCATAAGAATGTTACTGGAGCTAAAGAAAAATCGTCTTTTAGCTGTCAGTCATTACAAGTGATTTCAAAAGGGGCCATTAGCAATATAGTACTCGGTGATCTTGACGCTAGCTATAATAATTGGAAGATGTCGCTCATGAACGATCCTCACAGTGGATATCCCATTTCATTCAAAGTCAAAAACTTTGGAGAAATAATAAAGTAACAAGATGAGCCATTCCGATTAGGAATGGCTAAACCAGCTTATTAACAATTTGATTTTTCAATCGCATTGTAAAGGTCAACCACTTTCTGAGCGCATTCATTTTGGGGAGGATGAATGAAAGCAATAAATGCATGCGGACTTTCAGCATTTGCTGCAAACCGATGAACGTGAAAGTCGCTATCTTGAAATTTTTGTACCATATCACTTTCGTGGTTTCCACTTGATAAGGTATAGAGAGCGATAAAAGGGCTATTAGCAGAAAAAACATGTTGAGAGACTTTGTTAGCAAGCTTGCTTAAAGTAGGAGCATCCACACTTGCGGTCATGCCAAGATAATAAACTTGTTTTCCATCAAGGACCTTATCGAGGTCAGCATCTTGAATTTTTCCATATTTCATCATTAGAGGCATTGTTTCTGCAAAAATTTGAAAAAAGTCAGGACATTCTCTTTGTGTTTCAGCAAAAAAATCTTGTGTTAAAGGTTGGATGGAAGGACGATAAGCCATTCCCATGGTAAAGCCCGCGAGAGCGTTGGTTTTCTGATCGCGCGCCACATAAAAATCGCCTTGGTATTTTTCTAGCACTGCAAGCGAAACTCTCATGGCTTTTTCAAATGTGCGTTCAAATATACCCTGCTTCTCTTTTGTTAAATTCTCATAGACGTGACGAGTCGCTGCATGATTGTTAAGATAATAACGCGTTACAAACTGGCAGATAGTGTCTTCTTGGCCAGTACAAGAAGCTAGTCTTTGAAAAGTGACTTCATTCATTTTATTTTCCTATTTGATTGTTTATTGATCTATTCACTTTCTTTCCTATCCTGCCGCTTGCGATCCTGCGCATCTTGTTCTTTCATTAAAAAGAAGAACAGGATAATCAGGATCGCAAAGCGGCAGGATAGGAAGAATTTATTGATTGTTAAATCTTTTTAACGCGCACTCAAAGCTCTTTCGATTGCTTGTGGAATTAAATGTTTCCACTTTCTTCGTTCAGGACGTTCTACTTTGTGCTCTTTCAAAGCCTTCACATGACGTTCTGTCTGTGTGGCAATCGATTCTTCAGGGTCATAAGACAAAGAAAAACCTTCTCGCTCTAATTTTGCCTGATTACCTGCTTCTCCA
This sequence comes from Parachlamydiaceae bacterium, assembly GCA_030147755.1. Taxonomy (GTDB): domain Bacteria; phylum Chlamydiota; class Chlamydiia; order Chlamydiales; family Parachlamydiaceae; genus JASBUW01. The sequence goes on along the minus strand of JASBUW010000027.1, from coordinate 5,112 downwards.
TATCCATGACTAAAAACAATCATTAAAGGCACTCCAACTGTGAGACATTCTTCTTTTTGTGAACCACCCGGTTTTCCTTGAGCCATGAGACTAATATTCAATAATTCATTCATCTCTGTTGCAGAAATCCGTCCCAAGATTGAACACCGTTTTAAAGCACTTTGCGTTAAATCCTCTTTTCTTAGCTTCTCTTCAAATTCAGCTTGCAATTGATGATTAGTCCCACATACAAAGTAATATTTAATAGGAATCTCATGAGCGGGAGCCTTTAATAGATCCTCAAAAATATCTTTCATTTTTCCAACCCCATTTTGTCCTAATGTCACTAAGACAGCCTCTTCCTCATGTGCAAGCTTCCATTTTTCTCTTAATTGATGAATCTGCGCTTTATCTTTAATACGACGAATTTCAGATCGTATAGGAGCACCCACAAATTCAATCTGGTTTTCTAAAATTTCTGTGGAAATATGAAGAGATTCAGCCAAAGATTTCTTAAAAACATCCCAGGGCAAATTTTGGTAATCTTCCCATGATTTACCTACTCGATCAAAAACGGGTTTGAATACTCTTGCATGATCTTCCGGAAGCCATATTTTGAATAATTGACTCTCGACTTTACCAAGGATATTATTATAAAAATAACCCACTTCACAATCACAATGAATGGTACAACCCGGAACTTCAAGACTAGGGGATAAACTGCTATCTAATTCATGCCCGTTGCGTGTAGAGAGAATAAAATCGGGATTAAGCTTAGCAATCTTTTGTTTTAAAACTTTTCCTAAAGTCGGTTCAATATAACGCGCTACCTCGCGTCCTGTATTCATGTACAAATGAAACCCTTCCTCTGCCGCATTCTTTTGTTGAATAACTTCTGCATAAACTGTATCCAAAGTGTGTGTACCAGTCGCAATTTTTAATTGATCCACTTTTTGTGCCAGTTTTTCGACATCAATAATCGTGACTTTATATTTTTTTCCCTCAAGCAGAGTTTTTAATCCTTCAGCCACAGCTAGGTTGCCTCCAGCAGCTGATGTTGTTGTCACCACAATATGGGCAAGTGTGTCGCCATGTTTCGGCATTCTAGCGGGATAAAGATTGCGATTGGCTTCTCTCATAAATTGCTGAAAGGAGTGCTCATGCCTTTGCATCCACTCATCAACAGGAAAATTTTCTTCTAACAAAGCCACACGTAAAGCGAGATGAGGAGGAAATTTTGAAGATCCAAATAAAAGACACACTTTAAGTAAAGCTTTTTCAAATAAAGCTTGTTCTTGCTCTTCTAAAATAGGCCTTAATTCTTTTGCGTATGCCTCATAAATCATTTTGGCTAAATCGGGGTCTTGTAAATGATAAACCAGATCACTATGCAACTCAGTTTCATAGGGAATACGGGGAAAATGTTTATTCTCAAAATTGATTAATTCTTTACTATTTATTTGAAATCGATCTAGAATATAACTCATAAAACCTCCATTTTTAATGATTTATATAAATCTTAAAAGTTGAAGAATTAAAAAAAACACCGTAAAAATTACGGAGATTCTGCATAAGGGACATCCGCTATGTCTAATTTAGCTCAAATCATTAAAGATTATTCGATTAAGCATGATAAAAAGATTAAGCAAATCTGTGCACCCTTGGTTGATCATCTCAACATTCCAGTTTTTACCTATTCTTTCGTAGAAGCAAACGGGCGTTTTGGTTTTTTAACTAATGCCCCAGACTTCAATTCTTATTATTTTGAAACCAACCTTCATTTACAGAATCCTTATTTTGCTCATCCCGCTTTATTTCGATCTGGCTGTGTCATGCTGCCTTGTAGTGTAGAGGAAGAAACACAAAAAGCCCTTAGTAAGCGGTTTGAAGCTGATCATTTCTTTCTGAACCTAAGCACCAATACTCATGTCATGGAGGCTTTCATTTTTGCAAATGTGAATGAAAATTTAAGTAGCAGCCAGATTTATTTATCGCAGCTTGACCTGCTTAACAAGTTTAGCAAATATTTCAAGAGGGAAGCTCAACATTTGATCGGAAAAATGAGAGCCGATCTTTTTGATATCAAGTCCGAAAGAGGAGCTGAGCTTTTCGATATCTCTCCTGACATCCCCTTAACGGTTTATGATCCTAATATTCAAAATTTTCTTAAAAAAGTAACTGGATTAACACGACAAGAACTCAGCTGCCTTGAACATTTTAAGCAAGGCAAATCAGCTCAAGCGACAGCGGCCCTCATGGGACTTTCACAACGAACTGTGGAATCGTATTTTGAAAATATGAAGAATAAATTAGGCCTTACTTCTAAGTATGATTTGCTTAATTTTTAATGAGAATAGGATTGGTATAAACTCCTTCATAGTGAGAACCATTCAGAGAAATAAGAGAGCTAGAAGCTTGAATTAAAAATCTCGTCCAAGGTGATAATTCTATCAAAATAGCCTTACGAAAGAAGTGCATCGCTTGCACCGTTGGCAGAGATCAAAACTTTGTGGTACCTTTGAGCTTTACTATCGCTATTTTCAACACCTTCTAACTCACCTTACGCAAACTGAAGTTTGGACAATTGTAGCTAATCGCGGCAGCGATCAAAAGTGGGAAGCCCCGCGTGAAGCGAAAGGCCGGTTAGGCCTGTAGCGGAACGTGGGGAATCAATCCATAATAAAATGAGAGTCGCGGAAGTGACGACAGATATGAACGTCTCGTTAATCTATCGCTGCTACTGCAGCTCAATTATTTTTGCATTTTTAACCCCACGTTCCGCTACAGGCCTAACCGGCTTTTCGCTTCACGCGGGGCTTCCCACTTTTGATCGCTGCCGCGATTAGCTACAATTGTCCAAACTTCAGTTTGCGTAAGGTGAGTAAATAAATAATAAAATGAGCGGATCATCACTAAAGAAATGTAATTGAGACGTTCAAATACAATTTGTATGGGTTACGGTATATCTAGCTGAACAAGTTTTTCAGCCGCCAAATACAATTCAGAGCGTGTTTCTAATCCTAATTTATTTTTGACTGAATCCATATAATGTTCTACGGTACGTACAGATAATCCTAGATGTAATCCTATTGATTGATAGGTGTAGCCTTGCTTGAAGAGCACTAAACACTCTCTTTCTCTTTTTGAAAGCAATAATAAGTTTTTCCACCCACATATGGAAATAAGAGATTGACGATGAGCAGAAGGTATCCCAACCTCCATCAACGCTTGTTCAGTTCCATTTTTTAAATCTGCCAGGTTAACGCCTTCTTCTAATACATGCGAAAATCGACCATTTATTTGTTCTGCAAAATGCTCCATAAAAGCACTGAACAACGCTTGTTCATTCATAAAAAGATTATACAAAGGACGTTTGGCGAGAAGCCCGGAAAAACAACACGTTTCTAAGTAGTTTTTTTGATGTTTGACAACAACCATGGAATAATCTACCCGAAAAAGTCGAGCACGATCGTGGTAAAAGTTTTCGCAGCCTGGAAATTGACGATCATTAAAACTTAAGTAATGTCCTTCTTTTAGCGCTTCTGAAGTATTGACCAGCGGTTCTTCGTCAAGAGCACCAGATTCAATCAAGAAGCGATCTTGATCCGGATTAGAGGTAATCCAACTGACATATCCATTGTGGTACACACGCACATAACCAAATAATGTGATGTCAAGAGGTTCGCAAAATTCCTTCGAAAGTTGGCGCACTCTTGCCACACTTTTTTCAAATCCTTGGCTAAACTGTTGAACTGTGACAATCTTTTGTTCTTTCATAATCATTTAAAAATTAATTATTTATAATAAAAAATAATAACTTTAATTTACATTTTTGCCCAGTAATTTTATCTCTTTGGCAGCAAATAGGGGAGAAAGTCCCGTAGTTCAACATTTATCGCTTATCTACACTTGTTTCCGTTCTGCAAATTTTAACAAAGGATGGATTATGTCATTTATCCCTAATACGACAGAAATTGTTTATCAAGTTCCCCGTTTGGAAGACGTCGATTTGTTACGGCAACATTATCATTTATTTTATAAAATTTTAGCTAATACGCAAATCATTCCGGAGGCTAGGTGGGAAACTGTTAATGGAGTTAACCGCTGCCTATCAGGAGTGAATTTACCTTATTATAATGCTGTGATGGGAGTACCAAATCCTTCAGGTGAGTGGGATCAGTGCATCACTCAGCAGCTTTATGATTTCAAAGCCTATCACATTCCTTTTGTGTGGTATGTGGATGAAGAAGCTAGTCCTGAATTTAAAGAAAAATTAGTGGCGCATGGATTCAAAGATGCCGGTATTTTGCGTGGTGTGATTGGATCTTTAAATGCATCGATTTCCATTCCGAAAGTTCCTGAAAATTATGTATGGGAAGAAGTACGTGATGAACAAAATATGGAGGCGTTTAATGACTGTTTATGTGAGGTCTTTGGATTTCAAGGAGAAGACAAAGCCGCTAGCAAGCGAATTCTGGGGAAAGCGAACCAAGGTGAAAATCCCTTAATGTTTCATTGGGTGGCTAAAAAAGAAGATCGAGTAGTTTCGACAATTTCCACACTTATTCAAGGCGATACGGTGAGTTTTTGGAATGGCGCGACTATTCCTCATGAACGCCGGCAGGGAATCAGTTCAGCTTTACGTTGCGTAGCATTACAACATGCTATGGCAAGAGGATGTCGTGTAGGAATGTCCTTTTTGTTGGTACAGGGAATGGCGCTGGGGATTTGCACAAAACTAGGCTATCAGACCAAATGGCGTTTTCACGCGTTTTTATCGCCGCTATGAAATTATTTATATATTCACGCGATGTGCGACTTATCCAAATGAATTTATGATGATGACGCGAAGCGTTTGGAGCCCCCAAGCAACTTTGTTGCTAATATCAAAAAGTAACAGTGACCTTTTTGGTAGGTGGTCAAAGTATACTTAAAAAGACAGGTTTTATCTGTGCGGTAGCACTATCACTGCATTAGCCCAGACCGAGCGCGTTTAGCGCTCGTTCTGGGATTTAATGCACAACCTATTGCACTGCGGTTAGCAGTGCTACAAGGGCGCCGATTCTATTGAAGATTTATAATAAATAAAATATTTATTTATAAAAACTTAATAATTCAAAAATAAAATTAACA
>JASBUW010000023.1 GCA_030147755.1 Parachlamydiaceae bacterium | reverse complement strand
GCACTGCGGTTAGCAGTGCTACACGGACTCTGAATAGTTGCACTGCTAACCGCAGTGCTCATGAAATGGCTTTTTTCCCAGAACGAGCGCTAAACGCGCTCGGTCTGGGCTAATGCAGTGATAGTGCTACCGCACAAAGGGCAAACAGTCTATGTTCACAGTGAACCTATACTTGAAGTATTTCGCTTTTTTCTCTGTGCTCTCTGTGTACTCTGTGGTTAAATTAATAAATAACCACAGAGTACACAGAGAGCACAGAGAAAAATATTAAGGCAGCTTTTTGAAAATAGGCTTTTTCAAATTACGTCGATGAATTAAGTACCATACCAACCCAATCAATGCCGCAATGCTCCACACGATCAAACGAGGAACGGTCAATAACGGATAAGGCTTCTGGTTCGGAATACCCCAACGATCCCCTGGAGGCCAAATAATCAAGGAAGGAGCTCCTTGTAAGTTAGCTTGCGGAATAGGACCAAAATAGCGGCTATCTTGGCTCATGGCATGATTATCTCCCAACGCTAAATAATGCCCTTCCGGAATTTTGAGCCCAAATGTCTTGATAAAAGTTTTATCTAATTGGCCATCTTCAGTAAGAGGTGGGCCATAATCTTTAAAAGCGACATAAGGATTTTGCGCTGTGGATACGCGTTCTTTTTGTAATTCACGCTCCTGAAAGCTTTTGAGAAGAGGATCATCCTTTTCCATCAACACTCCTCCCATCGCATATAAGGCGCCATCGCGGAAATAAACATAGCGATTGGGAAAAAAGGGTTGATTGCGGCTTTCCGGTTCAACGCGCTTGCTCATCTCAATTCCGACGTTGAAAAGCTTTTGAATATGGCGCGGTTGAGAACTATAAAGAGGAGAGTCAGCAGGTAAAGCAGAAGTAATGCCACCCCAACCTACACTGAGTCCTTTGCCATAATAAAATTCATAAGTGCCATTGGAAACTTGAGCAAATGCAGGACTAAGCGCAGTAAATTTTTCACCGCCTTGACGATAAGCACTTGCTTTCCCTTCTTTCACGACAAAGCGAGAGGTATACATATTTTCCATTAAAGCCTTTAAATGCTTTTCTTGTAACGGAATAACAGTGGTATAACCGGTTAAAGTAATCCCAAAATGATTGGAGATAAGGGGATGGGGATAGCTTAAACTAGGTGTATGACGTAATTCTAAGTAAAGTAAACCCTCCTCCATTTCGCTTGCACGATAAGAAGTGAGCTTCTCCAATTGTTCTTTATCCAACAAACGGGCGAGTGCAAAATTGCGTATCCCCCAAAAATCGCTATATGTCTGAATGGTATCATGTGAGTAGCGTTGTGCTTCTGGCCGATCTGCCACCCAATTCTGTCCATTGAAAATTTCTCCTTTAATAGTCCCATAGGCTAAAAGGCGTAAACGTCCAATGGCTTCATTAAAATGATGGAAAACGACTTGAGAAGCAGACTTCGAGCGATTTTGATCAATATAAGAAGGGCGTCCTTCAAAATTAGTGAAAGGAACATGCTCTAAACGCGCCAGCGAAGGGTTTTCACGTAATTCTACTAAATCTTGCCCATCCCGATCAAAGCCATAAATTTTGCCTCCATAAAAATAGAGCGTATCTCCGGGTTTGCCCATACAGCGTTTAATATAACGTTTTGTATAAGGAAAAATTCCCATGAAGGTAGAGTCAGAATCTAAGTGCGAAATGCCATCTCCTGACCAAATAATGACGCTTGTGCGTTGGACGAGATGAGGATCAAAATAAAAATGAGCAGTCGCTAAGGGAACATTAATGCCAAAAACCGTTTTCGTGACGGTTAAATGGTCTTGTTCTTTGAAAGTCGGCCGCATCGATCCAGTTGGAATCTCATATAACTCAAACCACATCTGACGTACAATTGTCGCCACTACTAAGGCAATCACAATCGCTGTTGCCATTTCTACTGCGTATTCCCACCAACTCTTTTTAAAGTGACTCTGGCAAAAAGCTTCTAATTGATGCGCAAGGCTACTCGCTTCTGCTCGTTTTTGCTTTAAAATAGCGTCATCTAATTGTTGAAGCTGTAATTCAAATTGATTTAATTGGTCGGGAGGAAGCTGCTGTCTTCTTTTTTCGTACCATTTATAACTTGTTTTGAGAATCTGTCTTGACTTTCTTAAAGAATATATTTTTGTCTGTGTCATGATGAAAGAGGGGGTTGGCTGTCAATAAAGCAAAAAGCATAACGTATCAAACTTCAAATGACAACCTTTAATCTATCTCCGATGGAATTTCTTCTTTCCAAACATCCCTTCTTTTTTATTCTTTGTATTTGAGCATTTTAGCATCTTCGGATTTCGATTCAATATTACTTAAATAGTGGCTGTCTTTTGTTTTTATCCTGCTTAAGTTAAATGTATTAAGTCAAAATAAACTATTAGTTAAATCTGAATTTACGCCTTTTGTACGCCTTTTTTGTTAAAACTCTTATATTGAATCCTTGTTTTTGTGGAAAAAATGTGTAGATCTTGTTGATAGATTTAGCACTTGACCAAAAATAAGAAGGCTTAAACCTATAAGTGAAAAGGAAAATAGAAAATGCTTTTTATATTTAAGTGTTTGTTAATCAACAGCTTATTAAATATTTAAACATAAAACAAAGAAAAATGAAAAAAAGAAAAGATACAAATAAAAGAGATAAAAAATTGTTAATAACTTGGTTTAAAAGTCCCTTGTTTATCGACAAGGGACGTGGTATTAAGTACTTTTTAACAGGGTGGAAAGAGAAGGCTTAGGGGATTGCAGTTGGCTACCGGAATCAATAATGCGAATTTTAGCTTTACCTACAGCTCCGTTAATTTGCAGCCAATAAGGAAAATAAGAAGGATAACGTTGGCTATCGCGTGGAACGTAAACTTCGATGGTTTTGCCAGATAAATCACTTCCATCGCGCGGCCATTTTGTACGCCAAGCATCAAATTCAACTCCTTTGATCAATTGGCCATTTACAGTCATGCGTGGTTGCCAAGTAGGTCGCCAATCAGGTCCTGAAGTGGGTTTAGGACCCACTTTTTTGCGTGCATCATTTGGGATTCTACTTAACTTTAAGTTGAGTAATTTAGAGAGGAAATTATCTGCATCCGGAATGTCAAACCAGTTTCTTTTGGTAAAAGAGTAATAACGTATCATTTGCCCGGTGCGAAGATCAATATCATACATCACCCAAGAAGTATTTCCGGGCGCATTTTGATTAATCCATTCTTGCCAGCTAAGTTGAGGGGGGCGTTTGCCTTCAGGAATGGCGATTTCTTCAATAGTTAAAATGGGATCTTGCTTGGCATAAATGTGTAAGAGAGTTTGCGTCTTATTAGCTAAAATGACAAGAAAGTCTCCAGGTTGTGCGCGTTGTAAGTTATCACGTAAAATTAAGCCGTCTGCCTTTAAAGGACTGATCCAGCTGATAGAAATTAATAAAAGGCAAGCTAACCACTTCATAAAATGCACTCCTCACAAACACAGGTAAAAGATAAGAAAAAGATGAGTTTTCTTAGTTTGACGCGAAGCGTTTGGAGTGCGAAAGTACAATTTGGCGTTGATATTTGGCGTGTTATAATGAAACGAAAGAGGACATTAGCAAAACAAAAGCGT
>JASBUW010000020.1 GCA_030147755.1 Parachlamydiaceae bacterium | reverse complement strand
GTGGATGAAAGGACAAACGACACTAACGACACCAAGGGCCTTAAGGACAAAGTGGACTTTTGGACAAAAGGACTTTTTATTTTTTGTCCAAAAGTCCACTTTGTCCTTAAGGCCCTTGGTGTCGTTAGTGTCGTTTGTCCTTTCATCCACCAAGTGCTTTAACTCTGAGTTATGCAAGAGATCTATTGTTTAAAAATGAGGAGACCATTTAAGCTGGCAGCCAAAAATGGATATAAACTTATGCGAACCTTGACTTTAGCACAAATTGCGCATCTCTTAAATTGCTCGGTAGTTTTGCCATCTCTCGCTATTCAAGGATATGCTATTGATTCCCGTTTAGTGAAACCAGGTGAACTTTTTTTTGCTTTGAAAGGCGAACGTGTCGATGGACATGATTTTTTGCGCGATGTTCAACAACGCGGCGCCATCGCAGCCGTTGTGTCTAAACATTATCAAGGGCATGTTCCAGGATTATACCTATTACCAGTGGAAGATCCTTTACAAGCTTTACAAGAACTCGCACACACATTGCTTGCGCGTTGTTCTTCGCGTGTTGTCGCTATTACAGGTTCGATTGGGAAAACGTCGACTAAAGAATTCATCAAAGCTTTATTAGCTACACGCTATCATGTCGCGGCTTCACCCGGTAACAGTAATTCGCAAGTAGGCATTCCTCTGACCATCTTGAATCATACGACAGGTGAAGAAGATATTTTGGTATTAGAAATGGGCATGACGACGTCTGGGCATTTGGCACGCCTTGTGCAAATTGCGCCGCCTGAGGTGGCTGTTTTGACAACAGTTGCGCTTGTGCATGCTTGTAATTTTGAGTCTATAGAAGAGATCGCACGCGCTAAAGCAGAAATTTTTTCTCATCCTCACACCCGTTTAGGTTTGTTGCATTTAGATATCCCCATTTTCTCGGAAATTTGCCAAATGGGGAATTGTCCCAAACTGTCTTTTTCGACGCAAAATGTGCAAGCTGACTATGTTTTAGATATGAAAACATATGAATTAAAAACGCATTTAGAAGATGAGAGACGTATATTAAGTCCTTTACCCATTCCCGGTAAGCATAATCTGCATAATTTTTTGGCAGCAATTGCTGTCGCAAGATATTTTGATGTCAGTTGGGAAGCGATTCAACAAGCGATTCCTGCTCTTACTTTACCTGACCGACGATTACAATTTGTACAACACAAGCAAGCATTTTTCCTCAATGATTCTTATAATGCCTCTGAATTTTCTGTCAAAGCGGCTTTGGAAATACTGCCGCCACCCGCTGCAGGAGGTAAAAAAATTGCAGTATTGGGCAGTATGATGGAATTAGGTAAATTTTCTGATGATTGCCATGCACGTGTGGGTGAATTCGCTTTACAGCATGTGGAGGAGCTCTATTGCTTAGGTGAAGAATGCCGTCCGATTTATGATATTTGGAGCCAAGCAGGGCGTGCGGTTCGTTTATTTAATCAACGGCAAGAATTAGTCAATTATTTAAGGCAAATTCTGCAGCCGACTGATGTGGTCCTTCTCAAAGGATCGCGCTCTAAAGAACTCTGGAAAGTATTAGAGGAGTTATAAGCGCATCATGATTTTATTCTTAATTGATTTTCTTAAAGAGTACGCCAATCTCAAAATTCCCGCTGTTTTCGGCTATTATTCGACGCGCATGATGCTGGCTGCTATGACCTCTCTTTTACTCAGCATTTTTCTTGGACCTTATTTTATTCGCAAACTTTACGAGTTAAAAATTGGACAACCCATTCGCAAAGAGGAATGTCCTTTATTAGGACAATTGCATGAGAAAAAACAAAATACACCCACTATGGGCGGAATTTTGATTTTATTTTCGATGTTGGTTTCTCTTGTGCTGTGGATGGATTGGACGCACATTTTCACGCTCATCCTCTTTATCACCACGATTTTCTTAGGATTCATTGGGGGACGCGATGATTATCTCAAGTTGAAATATAAAAATGCTAAGGGCATGTCAGCCAAAGGTAAGCTGTTCGCTCAATTCCTGTTATCGGCTGTTTTGGCTATTTACCTCTTGTGGACACCTGTCAGCGAAGTAATGGCTAAAGGGGATTGGTTTCAACCTCCGGTAGTGAAAGAAAATGTGCAAACGAAAAAAGCAACAGAAACAGAGACGCGTAATATCAGCTTAAAAGAATATGGAGCACGTTTGTATTTTCCTTTTTTCAAAGAGCCCATTCTCACTTTTGCTGGATTTTCTCTTTTGCTCATGGCGTTTTTTATTTTCTTTGTGGTGACAGGCACCTCTAATGCAGCGAATTTGACTGATGGATTAGATGGTTTAGCGTCGGGCTGCCTCATTATGGTAGCAGGGGCATTAGGATTGATCGCCTTTGTGTCCAATCATATGAATATCGCGAGCTATCTCAATATTCTTTATATTGAAGGCAGTGGCGAAATCGCCATCTATCTCTTTGCCATGATTGGTGCTTGTCTGGGCTTTCTATGGTATAATGGACATCCCGCTCAGGTCTTCATGGGCGATACAGGTTCTTTAGCATTAGGAGGCATCCTTGGCGTTTCAGCTGTCTTGTTGAAAAGGGAATTTTTGCTAGGCATTGTAGGTGGCGTTTTTGTTGCAGAAGCACTTTCCGTCATTTTACAAGTGGCAAGCTATCGCTTGCGCAATAAAAAACGTATTTTTTTGTGCGCCCCTTTGCATCATCATTTTGAGTATAAAGGATGGCCTGAAACCAAAGTGGTTATTCGTTTTTGGATTGTCAGTTTGTTATTAGCCATCATTGGAGTGGCCTCTCTAAAATTTCAATAAGGAAGAAAAAGTGTCTTTTGCAGAAAAGAAAGTGCTTGTCGTGGGATTAGGATTAAGTGGACGATCGGCTGTGCGTTTTTTACAGGCGCATGGAGCGCAAGTGCAAGGCGTTGATCGAGATCCTCAGCTATTAGATCAACATGTAGAAATTCAAGAATTGAAACAAAAAGGATTGACAATCCAACTCGATCAAGAGTGTCAAAATCTTTCTGCCTTTGACTTTATGGTGCTTTCACCAGGCATTCCGGATAAACATCCCCTTGTACAAGCAGCTCAACAAGCCGGATTACCAATTTTGGGTGAAGTGGAATTAGGATGTCGTCTGGTGATGAATCCCTTATTGGGGATCACAGGAACAAATGGTAAAACAACCGTCACTTTGCTAGTGACGCATGTGTTGCAGACTTGCGGACAACGTGCGCGTGCTTTGGGCAATGTGGGAGTGCCTTTTACGCAAGAACTTCTTTCCATTGATCCACAAGACATGATTGTGCTTGAATTAAGTTCTTATCAACTAGAAACTTTACAGCAGAGAAAATTGGACGCTGGACTTTTACTCAATATCACGCCTGATCATTTGGATCGTTATGGGACAATGGAAGCATATGCTCAAGCAAAATGTCGCTTAGAAAGCTGTTTAAAGCCTACGGCTCCGCTGTACATCGAAGAACAGACATGGGATGCTTATGATTATCTTTTTCAGGAAAGCACGCCGCGTTTATATGGTTATCGAGCAAACTCGTTTATTTACACGGATTTGCAACAAGTTTTTCGTCAAGGCAAACTTGTTTTTGAACTTCCTTGCTCTTTACAAAATAAAAAAAGTCATGATTTAGAAAATTTATTGGCTGCCTATGCTTTATGCGCTGATCGCGGTATTTCAGGTGCAGATTTTTTACAAGCGTGGCAAACGTTCAAAAAACCAGCGCATCGCATCGAATTTGTATTAGAGCATCGGGGAGTGCGTTATTATGATGACAGCAAAGGAACTAACCTGGATGCGGTGATGCGTGCAGTGCAATCTTTGGATGGCTCCATTATTTTAATTGCAGGGGGAGTAGATAAAGGTGCAGCTTATACTCCTTGGATAGAACACTTTAAAAATAAAGTAAAATCCATTTGTGCGATTGGGCAGGCTGCTGCTAAAATACAAGCGCAACTTTCGGCGCATATTCCCGTATTGTTATCCGAAACCCTAGAGCATGCCGTGCAGCAAGCTTCTCAGCTTGCACGAGCAGGGGATTATGTTTTATTATCGCCGGGTTGTGCCAGTTTTGATATGTTTAAAGATTACGCCCATCGAGGACATGAATTTCAACGTCTTGTTCGCGAGTTACAAAGGATGGAGGAAAAATGACAAGGAAAGATACCATTCTCATTTCAGTTGTCGTGAACGCAGGATTGTTAGCCATTCTCTTTATTACCGCTGTCATTTATGACACAGATCAAAGAGTCGATCAATCAGAGTTTGTGACACCTGTAGCTGAAAATAAAAATGCGCCTTCTCCTGTAGATCCCCCGAATAATTTGATCGCTGCTTATTCAACAGGTGATGAAGTCGACAATGTGTTAAAATATTATCATCCTCCTTCTTCTTCTCCCTTAATGGTAGACACACCGGCCGATGTGTATGTTCCCGAGCCTTTAGCTGTGCAATCGAATGCAGCAGAAGATGAAGATTTGGTACAAGATGCCGCCTCTTCTTCTCAAGAGCAGTTCGTAGAGGTGACTGTCAAAAAAGGAGATATGTTAGAAAAAATTGCGCGAGCTAATGGCACGACTGTAGGAGCGATTAAACGAGCGAATCAGTTACAAAATGAACGGTTATCGATCGGACAAGTATTAAAAATTCCTCTTAAAAAAGAGCCACAGCTCCCTATTATTGCCACAGCAGCTAAAAAATTGCCGGCTGCAGAGAAAAAAGAATCCAAGGATGCCGAACCTGTTTATTATGTGATTAAAAATGGAGATAATCCCTGGAAAATTGCCAAGCAGTTTAATGTCAAATTTGAAGATATTGTGCGTTTGAATAATTTGGATGAGGATAAAGCACGGAATCTCAAAGCAGGTGATCGTATCCGCGTGAAATAAATGCTATTTTTTCATCGTTTGCTCTTACTTTCCTGCGTCAGCACCATTTTTGTGATGGGATTAGTCATGATTTTTAATACCACCTCTGCTGAAGTGTTAGATCATGCCTTGACGCGCAGTACGCATCAAGCCTTGTTTAAGCAGCTCTTTTATGCTTGTGTGGGGTTGTGTTTAGCAGGCGGAGTCCGGTGCTTAGGCTATCAACGGCTCATTCAACTAAGTCCCTATTTGTTTGCATTTTTTTGCTTTTTGCTCATTTTGACACTTATTCCGGGTGTGGGGCGTGAAGTGAATGGATCACGTCGTTGGATCGGTTTAGCGGGCTTTTCTTTTCAACCTTCAGAATTTGTTAAATATATTGTGCCTGCTTATTTCATTTATCGCCTCATGCCGTTAGATCCTTCTGCTTTATCTTTTAAAGGCTTTCTTAGACTTATGGGATTATTAGCCATTCCTATTTGGTTAATCTTGATTGAGCCCAACAATGGGACAGCAGGTGTCATTGGATTGACTGTTGTGGTTGTGTGTGTCCTCAGCCGTATACGCTTCAAATATTGGGCGCTTCCACTGGCCATTTTTATCGCTATAGGAGCCATTTCAGCTTATCATTTGCCCTATGTCACAGCAAGAATCAAAGTTTATTTGCATCCTGAATTGGATTTAAAAGGCAAAGGACATCAGCCCTATCAAGCGAAAATTGCAGCGGGGTCGGGACAATTATTAGGGCGGGGTCCTGGCAATAGTTTGCAAAAGTTGAGTTATTTGCCCGAAGCTCAAAATGATTATATTGCGGCTATTTATGCCGAAGAATTTGGGTTTATCGGTGTGTTAGGTCTCATTTTAATGTATATGTTAGTGGGCTACATTGGATTTTACACTGCTTATTTGACGGTAGATAAACCAGGTTTTTACTTGGCTAGTGTGGTGACATTTTTGATTTGCTTTCAAGCTTTTATGAATTTAGGCGTGGTTTCAGGACTTTTGCCCAGCACAGGACTGAATTTACCCTTCTTCAGCCAAGGGGGGACCTCTTTGATGGCAAATATCATGGGATTAGGATTACTATTAGACATCGCACGTAAACAACCGAGAGTGTGCCTTAAAATGCATTAATGAATTAGTGACGTAAACTTGAAAGATAATAGCGAAATTGTAGCTATTCCCCGGAGGGGAATAGCTACAAATTTTAGCAAAAGGAAAAAGCATGACAAACACACGCATCTTGATTACAGCCGGAGGAACAGGGGGGCATCTCTATCCTGCCCAAGCTCTTGCTCATCAATTGCAACAACAAGCGCAAGAAGTCTTGTTTGTGGCCGGAGGATTAGCTGCCAATCGCTATTTTGATCGGGAGCGCTTTGTGTATCAAGAGATTCCTTGCAGTCCTTTGCTTTCTCGCCATCCTTTGAAGTGCTTGAAAGGATTATGGCATCTCTATCATGGCGTACGTCAAAGTGTTGCGATTTTGAAGCGTTATCAACCTGCCGCCGTAGTAGGTTTTGGGAGCTATTACACCGTCTCTACTTTGTTAGCAGCGAAATGGCTCAAGATTCCGATTGTGTTGCACGAAGCCAATAGCGTGCCGGGTAAAACTAACCGCTGGCTTGCTTCTCTAGCCACTTGTGTAGGATTACACTTTCCGGCGACGGCTGCTTATTTTAAAGGCAAAACGGTTGTAGTAGGATTACCGTTACGTGAAGGATATTGCAAAATAGCTATCACTAAAGAAGAAGCAGCTGCTTATTATGGTTTGTCTACTGATAAACGTACTTTATTGATCTGCGGGGGATCGCAAGGCGCACGTGCCATTAATTTAATGATCAAAGAGTGCCTGCCTGTTTTCAAACAACTTGCTTTACAAGTTGTGCATTTAACAGGTAACGCAGAAATGGCAGAAGGATTAAAAACACTCTATGCTGCGCATCAGATTTCGGCTTGCGTCAAAGCCTTCGAAAATCAAATGGATAAAGCATGGCGGATAGCGGATGCCTTTATAGGGCGTTCAGGGGCCTCTACTGTGGCAGAAGCGCTGGCTTTTGAGGTGCCGGGTATTTTGATTCCTTATCCTTATGCGACAGATCAACATCAAGAAAAAAATGCAGATTTTTTTGTGTCTACAGTGGGTGCAGGAATAAAGCTCCTTGAGCCAGGACTGACGCCGCCTGTATTGATTCGAGCACTAGAGCAACTCTTTCAACCGCAACATTATGATTCTTTGCAGCAGGCTCTTCATTGCTATCAGCAAAGAGAAGATCAAATGACTTTGAGCCAATTAATTCTCAATTTAACTACAAGGAAATAACATGAGTCAGACAAAGCACTATCATTTTATTGGAATAGGCGGCATAGGGATGAGTGGCCTGGCACGTTTATTATTGAGTCAAAATATTCCAGTGACCGGCAGTGATGTGGCTTTTAATCCAGTCATAGAAGGTCTTATACAAGCAGGGGCCATCATTCACAGAGGGCAAGCAGCAGAGAATATTTCTGCGCAAGCCAAAGTGGTGTATAGCAGCGATATTAAAGAGAATAATCCCGAATATCAGGCAGCGCTTCGTTTACAATGTGCACTTTTACATCGCTCAGATTTATTGGCAGAGCTCATTCAAGGCAAACAAGCTTTAGCTGTAGCAGGCACACACGGCAAAACGACAACATCTGCTTTATTGGCGACTGTTTTAGTGGATGCAGGAGTAGATCCTTCTTTTGCCATTGGAGGCATGCTGCCTGCTTTTCAAAGCAATGCCCGATTTGGTCGAGGCAATATTTTTGCTTTAGAAGCAGATGAAAGCGATCGCACATTTTTAAAATACCATCCTTTTGGTGCCATTGTCACGAACATTGATAATGACCATTTGAATAACTATGAAGGCAGTGAAACTTTGCTCATTGAAGCTTTTCGTACCTTTATGACGCAGGTGCAGTCCGCTTCTCATCTTTTTTGGTGTGGAGATGATGTGCGTTTAGCCAATTTAAACTTTCCGGGGCAACGTTATGGGTTTGGAGACTCATGTGAATGGAAAATCACAGCGATGCATCAAAAGGGATTTCATCTATTTTTTGATTTAGAACATCAAGGACATTGTTATCGAGATATTGAAATTGCTTTAGCGGGTCGCCATAATGTTTTGAATGCCGCTGCCGTATTTGGCTTAGCCTTAACTTTAGGCATACCGGAAGCAAGCATTCGTCACACGTTCCAAACGTTTAAAGGGGTTTTAAGACGATGTGAGCGTAAAGGAGAATTTAAAGATATTCTCTTTCTTGACGACTATGCGCATCATCCCACAGAAATTCAAACGACACTGCAAGGCATTCGCCAAGCGATTGGCCAACGCCGTTTGATTGCTGTTTTTCAGCCTCACCGCTACACAAGAACGCAAGATTGTTTAGGATTATATGGACCTATTTTTCAAGACGTAGATGAGCTGCTATTAACAGATATTTATGCAGCCGGAGAAGCTCCTATTCCACATCTTACGCATGAAGTCATTCAACAAGAAATTCAAGAAGCATCGACAGTGAATTGTCATTATGTGCCACGATCCGCTTTGGGTCATTATCTCAGTGAATTGGTGCAACCGACAGATGTTGTGGTGACTTTGGGAGCGGGAGATGTCACAAAAGTGGCATCGGAAACATTGACATTGTTAGAAAAGCAATCCTTTTAGTGATAAGGTAAAATGCCATTCAATCGTGCTTTGATTTGGATTTTGGTGAGCACGCTCTTAATTTCGGGATCAGCTTTCATGGGGTGGCTGTATTACCTGCATATGCGAGAGCGTCGTCTGAATGATGAACAATACCGTCTGGTGGCAATTGTTCAAAGTACACCGCATGCAGAAACTTTAAAAACGGTGTACTTGGCTGAAATTCTAGATTTATCGGTAGATCGGCCCATTAATCTTTATCAATTTAGTGCGAAAGACGCAGAAAGTAAGTTGCTGGCGCATCCTTTGATTAAGAGAGCAACAGTGAAGAAAATTTTGCCCGGAACGATTTACATTGATTATGAGATGCGCTTTCCTGTGGCTTATTTAGGAGATTACCTCAATACAGCGATTGATGAAGAGGGCTATTTATTTCCTTTTCGCCCTTTTTTCACTCCGAAAAGGTTGCCCGTTGTCTATTTAGGATTAGATCAACAGGAATTGACATGGGGAAATTGTTTAAAAGAGCAAATTATTCAGTTAACGTGGGATGTCTTACATCAATTCAATCAATTACAATTGCCTCAATTTTATCTCAAGCAACTGGACATGACATCTGTTTATGCAGACAGTTATGGACAACGGCAAATTGTGTTGATTTTAGAAGAGAGAGAAGAATTATCTTCTCCTATTTATTTGCGCTTAAGCACAGAACATTATGCGCAAAATTTGATCAATTTTCGTACTTTATACCAGGCTTCCTTTCAGCAACCTGCTCTCTATTTAGAAGGACAATCGGCGATCATTGATTTGCGCATTCCACATCTTGCATTTATCAAGAAAGGTCAGTAAAGTAGAAGGGATAAAAAACGTTCTTAACAGTTAGGTTAACATTTAATGGACAAAAGGACAAACGACACTAAGGACACTAAAGGACCTTAAGGACAAAGTGGACTTGTGGACAAAAAATAAAAAGCCCTTTTGTCCACAAGTCCACTTTGTCCTTAAGGTCCTTTAGTGTCCTTAGTGTCGTTTGTCCTTTTGTCCATTAAAACAATAGGAAAATAGTATGGCAGAAGAGTTTATTGAAATTCATTGGACCAGCGGAACTTTAGATGAAGCACGTCGTATTTCGCGTTATCTTGTGCAAGAACGTTATGTGGCATGTGCGCAAATTGTCCCATGGATTGAATCGATTTCTTTGTGGAATGGCCAGCTTGAAACGACGCAAGAATCAAAAATTGTTCTCAAAACTCGACGAGAACATTATGATAAAATCCGAGAAATTATTGAGCAAAATTGTAAATATGAAGTGCCCGAAATTACTTGGTTTAAAATAGAAGGTGGCAATCAATCCTATATGAATTGGTTGTTAGAAAGTACAACTCTTATTCAGCCTCAACAAGTTTAAAGGTCAATATGTCGACTAAAGTTCAACTCGATCTCTTTATCGAAGAAGATGAAGTGTCTTTATTACGCAAAGAAGTGAGAGATTTATCTATGCAACAAGAAAAGTTCAAGCGTACACTTTATGGACGTCATCGCGAGCTTTCTACTCTCTGCTTACAATTGAAAGCAGAGAATGAATTCCTTAAAAGTCGTCTAGAACGTTTAGAAAGTGTACTCAATACACAGTCTCACGTGTCTAATGACGACTTATTAGAGAGGTTGTTTAAAGAAGCTTATTTGCTTTCGCCCTAGCTTAATTGCAGAGTCTTCTCAGCATGATTAATGGCTTCTTCTACTAAAGGCCCATAGGCTGTGACTTCTTGCGTCAGCTGCTGAATCATTCGTAAAAGTTCCATAAAAATCACCCCTTCTTCAGGAGGTTCTTTTTGCTGCATGAGTGTATGGAGCTTCTCGAAGAATTCTAAATAGCGATTGATATCATGATGTTTAACCAATGCCGGTACAGCTAATAAGACAGTTTTAATGATCGATTCTAAGCTGGCCATGATAATTTTTTTAGAATGAGCATCTAATGTATCTACAGAGTCTAATTTGCTCGCTAAATAACGTTTGAGGATTTGATGAGCAATCCATCCTCCTCCCATTCTGCGGATAACAGGAATCAAATAAGCCAAACGGCCAATCCAATTTGTAATAGTCTCCCGATCTTCCACTAGTTTAGGTAAGGTATGAGACATAAAACTCACGATGGGATCGTTAGATTGAGGATTATGATGCATGTCATCATAAGCTTCTACAAGCTGATTAGAGACGAAACGAATACCTATGGCTAATAAACCAAGTCCTTGGGCACTGATAGCTTCTTTGTATTCATGAGGTTGAAAAGCTTTTTCCATCGCATCCAATTTCAGATTATTGAGAATCAAAATCTGCTTATGAATTGTTTCTTTCACAGAAGCTGTTTTATCTGCTTCGGGGATTAAAGCCATGACAAGAGAAAGTTTTTCAATTGCCATATTGACATTGGCAGATTGATTAACAAGAGGTCCTAAAGGCATTAAAGCTTTGCGAATATCTTCCACTTGGCTTTTATCTTGATCTGCTAAGAGATTCTCAATAAAACGAGGAGCAAATGCTTCCACAGGAGCAAAAGGATTACGCTTGAGGATACTTAAAAAGCTTGTTTCTTCTGCTTGAGTCACTTGACGCAGCTTCTGTGCTTGGCTTATCATTTTATCTTTAAGATGAGGAGGTAGGGCAGGAGTAGTCGAACGATTGATTTTCTTGAGATCAAAGGAAATGGTTTTGTTAGTGATTTCTTGTGAGAAGAAATCAATCACCGTAAAATAATCGATGGGGTGTTCTAAAGATAATTGAACAGCAAAACTTATGATCTCTTGCACGTAAGCACGCGCATGTGGAGAGGTCAATCCTTCTTCTAGTGAAGTAAAACGAGATTGTAAACCTTCTATCAATTTTTGAATCTTTTCATTATTGACTTTTCCCAATTTTACACAAGTTTGTTGAGCGATATCTTTGAGATATAACTGAACGCAAATTGCTTTGAACTTGTCTTTAATCTTGCTATTGAAAAATTCGTCACATTTTTCAGCAATTTGTTGAAGATGTTCTAAAGATGCATTTGAAGCTTGTTCTGTTCTAGTTAATTCTAATAGAGCTTTCACTAATAAATCAGGCGTATATATGCCTGTTTGATCTACTTCACGACAGCCAAATTTCATGAATTTGAGAAAAGTGTTTTGAATGATTTTCTTATCTTTATCTGACAAGGGGGCGTTGTGCACTCCGTAAGCTTGGGTATGACGGATTAATTCTTTGATAAAAGTTTTTTCTCTTGGTTTTTCTGCAAGCTCCGCAAATTTTTTGAGTTCTTTTAAGTGATGAATACGTGCTGCAAAATTGGCTGCGGTTAAAGGCTCTTTTAAAAGAACAGAAGTAATAATTTTTTCATCTAAAACTTCTAAGGGAGATAAATCTTCGAAGATGTAAGGTAATAAAAACAAGCGCACTTGCTCGCTAAAGGGAGTCACTTGATTAAACATAGCATCTTCAAAAGCTTGTTTACCTATGAGAACATCAGTTTCATGTTCTCTTAAGTAGTCTTTCAAAACTTTTTGAAAAAATACACCATGTGATTGCGCGAAAGTAGATAACTTTTGATCATTTAATTGCTTTTGAAAAAAGCATGAAAATTCTTCTAATACAGCTGTATCAAAAAGAAATTCTTTATCATGAAAAAGAGCATAAGGAGATTCTGTTAAAAAGCGCTGTAAAGCTTGTTCAAATTGAGCTCCACTCACACCTTGTTTTTGAAATTGCTCTTTGACTTTTGCTAATTGCTGAATGAGAGCAGGCCATTCTGTTTGAATATAAGTCGAATGTGCTTCTAAATATTTTTTTCCTGAAGGGCTCAGCAAATAATGGACAGCATGTGTGGCAAAAGCAGTTCCATATTCAGCTCTGACTTGGTTGACACCTAACTGAACAAATAAACGATCTCTTTCAGTTAAATCCGGCATTAAGTGGCTATTTTGTTTATAATGAATTGCACCACTCGTGACTTGAGGTCCCAGAGCATGCAAAACTTGCTCAACAAAAGCTTCTCCATAAACTGCCCATTGCTGTTTCGCTTCTTGTAGTTGTTCAAGGTGAAATTTTTTTGTAGCTTCTTGAATTTTCTTATTTATGCCTTCTTCGCCATCTACATAACGTGTCACAAGCTCAGTCGTAGTGGGTGCAAGAGCATCTATCAAGTTTTTTTGGAAAGTTTGCACACGTTTAGCATCAACTCCTTGTTGTAAATAAATGCGTGTTTGTATGCTGATACGTGTCATTAAATGAATGAGAAGAGGATCTTGTGACTGAAATTTTTCTATCACTTTTTCTAATTCCCGACGGTTTTTAAAACTTTCTGTTCCCACAGCTTCTTGAAGCAATTGAACAAAACGTTCTGTTTTGCCACATAAACGAAAATCTTCTTCTATTTTTTGTAATTTTTGAAGGGGTTCTTCTAAAGAAGATTGGTCTTGAATGGCAGTTAAAGCGCGCGCAAAAGCGGGTCCCCAACGTTTGGCTAAAAGACGACTTTTATTTTCCGGTAAAGCATCTTGCAACTTCTGTAGACTTTCTTCCACAGTTTGACTTAAAGAGAAATCCGCAGGCAAAGTAGAAAGTTGATTGACTAATGCAGGTAATTGTAACAGATCAATATTTGATCCTCTGGGTATACGTAAGAGTAAGTTTTGAACGCTAACATGCTTTTGTAGAAAATTGTAGAAGTCAATACGTTTTTGTAATCCTGAGTCTTCTTTTTCTATTCCTTTCAATATGCTGAATAACTTAAGCGTTTTCTCCAATCGCCCTTCAGATGTTTGATTGGATAGATCTTGATACAACCCCAAGCAGATTTTTAAATTTTGCACTTGCTGAGATGTCAGCTGTGTGAGGGATGTTCCGTTTAAAAGGTGTTTTAGAAGCGGAACAAAATCAGGATTCTCGCTCTCAACTTGTAACGTATGTAGTTCAATTAGATAAATAACTTGTTGTTTTTGCTCATTGGATTGTAAGGGATTTAACTGATTTAAATCCGTTTCACTCATAAAGGATTTTAACCAATGTGTTTGGAAATTCGCTTTTGTCTCTTCCGTAAAAGCATGAGCGCGATGTAAGGATCGAATTTGGTGCCAATGAGAAGAATTTGAAACAAGGATATCGCCTCTATTGAGTAAAGATAAATAATGCGTTCGTTCTTCTTGACTCACATTCTTAAATGTTGCGATGAGCTGATCTTCATTCATCGCACGAATGGCTTTAAGACTCTTCTTAGCAAAATAGTTCTCTTTTGGATCTTGTGCTGCTTTCCATCCCCACTGAACGAATGTTTGTTCAAGCCAGTAAGCAAAACTTTTAATAAAGTACTTAATTTTTTTATCCGTAAACACAAGTCGTCGACCCTGTTCAATTAAATCTCTCTCGTCAAGTTGTCCTTTTTGAAGGGTGGCTTGCTGATATAAGAATGAATTTGATTGATTGTTTGTTTTCATTATAATCTCGCATTTTATTGAATATGATTTAAATAATATTTTAAATAAATAGTATTTTTATTTAATTAATGAATTATTAATATTTAAATTTGTTTTAATTAATTATGTATAAAAATAATTTTAATTGATTGATTTAAGTATTTTTTTTGCTAGAGTTTTATGAGATCTTAATAGAATTTTAATGAGAGTTAGGTTATAATCGACTTTAAAAACGTAATAATTTTAGAGAATAAGGAGTAAAAAATGGGACCTACATTAACATTGAATTCGACACCTGCGCATCAACTGGGTGGATTGTCTAGCCAACAGGTAGTGGCTCATCAGTCAACAGGCGGATATATTTGTCAGCGTATGCAAACGATTGCATTTGCAGCGTTAACCTTAAAAGCGGCTGCTCAATTTACCGTAAACTATGGAGTAGAAGCGACTTGTGCTGTCACGACTATTGCAGCAGGTTTTGCAAATATCACGAATGGAAATTTCTTTGTGGGGACGGGTTTAGCGGTTGCTGGCGCACAACAAGTCTATAAACTCTTATGTGGATATAAGACAGATGTGACTAGTTTGCTGCAAGATGCTAGCGCTGGGGTTGACATGATCAAGACTTTAAATGAAGCAAATCAAAAGTCTTTTGATCACATGAATGCCAATTTAAATTTGGTGACTCAAAATGTCCAAGATTTAGAAAAACGTCTGCAAGATATTAATAACTTAGCAACACACGGCAGTAAGAAGTTGCAAAAGAAAAAAGAAGAAGTGGCTCAACTTTACAAAGAATCAAATGCTCTTTTTAAACAAGCACAAAGTATCTTCAGCCAGAGTAAAGAAGAGCTTGGACAATCAAGCGAGCAATTTGCTCAAGCTTTATCTAAGATTGAAGAATTAGTGGCATTAGCGCAGCAAGAAGGCGGAGACTTTAAAGAAAAAGTGGATCAATTTTCTAAGCTTTCGAACCAAATCTATAATGAATGTTTGGCAGCAAAAGGAAAACTAGATAATGGTAATGCAAGATTTGACCAAGGCTTACAACTGTTCACGCAAGCGTTGAGTACATATAATGTGGCGACCCTAGAAGCTGGAAAAGCCATGCAACAAGCACAATCTAGATTAGAAAGAATACTAAAACGCGGCAAAATTGAACAAAGTTGCCAAGCTAAAATTGCAGAAATTAAGAGCGAAGTAGCAGAGGTTCAGTTACGTAATAAAGCGATAGGCAAGATTGCAGATGAAGTGCAATCAGATGTAGAAGAAGCGCAAAAGAAAATGGGAATGAAATTTGGTTTAGAAAGTCTTATCTTAGGTGGCGGTTTTGGAGCTTTTACAGGCGCTATTTTAAGTGGAGGCATGGCTGCAGGAGCTGGAGCGGTAGTAGGCACAATGGCTTATCACAATCGCAAAATAATTAGTGATGGAGTCATAGGCAAAGATCCTGAACCTGCAGTGGCGAAGCCAACAACGGTTAATCCGGTGACGTATGAATTTAATCCATACTCCAGCGGCCTGTGGGGGCGTCATTATGAAAAAAGACCATCGCGTACACTCGGAAAATTAGCGATTGATTTAGGTCAAGGGCAAGTGATGTCATTGTCATTTGATTTAAATGCGAAACGTAAAATTTCGAGAAAAGATACAAAGGATTTGTATAAGCGATTTGAAGAACAATTGAATGAAGAAGACAAACAAATCAGTCCGGCTCAATTGAAGCAAAATGCTCAACGTTGTTTAGATATTTTAGCTAAACTAGAAAGCACAGTGATTCACCGTGGTGACAACCATCGTGCTTGTACGGGCTTCATTTATAACGATGATCCTTACTTTATGGTTCTCAAAGAAAAAGCAAAACGTTTGATTAGTGCTTAATTAAGTCTAGCTGATATCAAGTTTGAAGAGCCTAGGGATGTAAATCTCTAGGCTTTTTTATTTTTCCCCTTTCTCTGTGCTCTCTGTGTACTCTGTGGTAGACTTAATAACTCACCTTACGCAAACTGAAGTTTGGACAATTGTAGCTAATCGCGGCAGCGATCAAAAGTGGGAAGCCCCGCGTGAAGCGAAAGGCCGGTTAGGCCTGTAGCAGAACGTGGGGTTAAAAATGCAAAAATAATTGAGCTGCAGTAGCAGCGATAGATTAACGAGACGTTCATATCTGTCGTCGCTTCCGCGACTCTCATTTTATTATGGATTGATTCCCCACGTTCCGCTACAGGCCTAACCGGC
>JASBUW010000004.1 GCA_030147755.1 Parachlamydiaceae bacterium | reverse complement strand
AGAAAAAAAGAAGCTATAGCAAGATCGGAAAAACACACAAAAAGGAAAACATAGAAAACTAAATAGCGACTGCTTCTATAAGCAGATAATACCGGCAAAGATAATTGTCGCTGCCCGGCAAAAATAATTGACGTTATATAGCTATTTTTGGCATATTAAGCTCTTTAAGCATGATTCCATCTACAGCTTATGCAGCAGATACCATTACTTGTACACGCACAGAAATGGAAGTAGGTTCTTTATTTGCCAGATTATTAGAAGATCTTCATTATGTATGCGTTAGTGAGAACAAATCCTTTAATAAACACTAACATTGAATCGGCTTACTTAACTGCTCTTGAAGAAGATGGGGCGAGTTTTTCATCTTCATCTCCACCTTCCCCTTCTCCTCTTACGCTTATGATCGCAAGCATCCTTTTTCAAAATGTAGAAAACAATCAAATGCCAATTCAGGATTTAGCTAATAAAATTTCTTTGTTCTTTATTAGTGGTCAAAACTATACCTTATCTATTCTTAATAACTCATCCATCCAAAATGCAAGAGAAATTTGGCATGAAGCCGGAGAGTCTATTATAGATTTTGTTCAACAATACGCTAAATTTCCATCTAACGTTTTTACCTTAAGAACCATTCTGAATCAAATAGTCTCCGAATCAGACGCCAATGGTGCCAATTATGCGGCTAATCAAGTTTTACAATATTTTCAGCACACTTTAACCGGATATCAAAATGGCTTAAATGATAATAGTGGAGCCATTCAATTTGCCATTGCTTTCGGTATTTATCTCGCTAAAACGATGGGTTTGTAAACATACGCTGCCTTTCATCCAGCTTAACTTGTGAAGATTCTTGCTTATATATAAATTTTTTTATAACTTCAAAGCATGAACATCCTCTTTGGATTTTTATTTTTTAACCCGTTTTTTTAATGACATAAGCGAACCCTAAATTCGTCTGAACAGCCCACTTTAACCTAAAGGAACGTTATGAGAAAAAGGATTTTAAAAAGTGCTTTAATAGCTTTTTTCGCTTTCAGTTCTTTGGCTATGATCCAGCCTAAAGCTCATGCATTGGATTTAGAGAATGCCATTGTGATCACTGCTTCAGAAATGGAAGTCTGTGCCTTATTTGCCAGATTGCTGGAAGATATTCATATGTATGCCTTAATGAAAACAAACCCTTTAGCTGATGAGACTACATAAAACAATTATATCAATGCTCTTACACAGGATGGACTTGAAACTCTTCCTTCTGTGATCACAGCTATGCTTCTTGAAAAAATACCTCCCATCCCAGGCAATGAATTTCTCTTAAGTAATACTATCAGAAACTTCTTTCAAGCTGGGTTAGATTTTATAGATCTAGTTGGTTCAAGACAAACCTGGCATGCAAACGGAAACAGTCTTATCCTACTTCTTACTGGAATTGCTAATAATAACTCTTACAAGCCTATTTTAGACGATATTCTTAATCAAATAGTCTCTACATCTCCAGGGGTAGGTAATAGTTATGCAAGCGATCAAGTTGAACAATATGCCAAACATACTTCAGATGGATACGCGCTTGGCTTAAATGACAATAGTGGATCTATTCAATTTGCAATAGCATTCGGGCTTTATCTTGCTAAGACTGCGGGTCTGTAAATGGCCATACTATTAGATTAATCGAACAAATTTTATATAAAAGGAAACGATCATGAAAAAAACGCTCAACTTCTTAATTACGACCTGTCTCATTTTAGGATCTCTCACCACTTCTTCTTTCCTTCATGCGCAACCAGAACCCGTTGTCTTCATGGATACACAAAACGTCAAGCAATCTGCTTGGTGGTTGCGTTTAGCATTAGATTTTCAAGATTTAATTTTTAGTGCAACTTATCCATGGCAAAACCCATTAAATACTAATACTTATCTAAATACCATTGCCACGATCAATGGCGCAAGTATAACAGGTGGTGACATATTCACCGTGAGTTCGCATTTGTCTCTTGATTTACTACGGAGAGACCCTTCTATTTTATCCAAGGCGCCTATCATCAGCCAAGCTGTTCAAAACTATTTTTTCGCAGGGATTCTGTATTTTCAAGCTGTTCTAAGTCAACAGAATCCTGATATATTTTTAGTGAATTGGTTTTCAATGGGTAAAACCTTAGTAAATGTATTGCTCACTAACTCAGTCCACTATCAATCTCTTTCATCATCTGAGCAACTTGCTATCTTAAAACAACTAGATGCATTTGTTGATGCATTTACAACAGCCCAAGTAAATAGCATCCAAAATTATAACCCAGCTAATCCAAACTTTACTGCTGTGATAGAATCTAACCTTGCTTCACTTGATGAAGCTTATGAAATAGGCTGTTATCTTGATCAAACTGTTTACGGAAATTAACCACTTTGAAAAATATCTGTTCCTAAACCAATTACAAAAATTTTCAATGACATCAACTTAAGCTTTTTAAAGTCGCTTGAACCAGCATTTGATGGACCAAATGGACCTGGTGGACCTCATAGACCTAATGGACAAAACAAGTAACAACTATTTGTCCATTAGGTCTATGAGGTCCACCAAGCCCATTTGGTCCATCAAATGCTGGTTCAAGCGCCTCATTTAATTGTTGACTGACAACACATCCGTCTGATGAGATGCCTTCGCTTGCTTTTGCAACGTATAGCGCGGCTTTTTCAAATTGCCCTGTATCGAAACTGTAAAAAGCTCAGCCAATTTAAAAATCAGATTGTATTGCTTCATGCGAATTTGCACAGACAAATTTCCGTCAAAATCCATCCAGGAAGGTGCTGGTCCTTGCGCGAGATAAAATTTAGAGCCTCTTCCTTCACTATACACATCTTTAAAACGTTTGAGATAAAAACGTCCTTCTTGTAAATCAAAATAGATAGTTCCTGTCACTGGATTTAACACATGCGGATCCAACCCTAAACGCAAAATGATTTCTGCCGGGATCGCCAGCAAGGGATGCTGAAAATTTTTACGCGAGGGATTTAAAAAATAAAGGCTTCCTTGTGCTTGCCAGGTGTGCGCATCTTGTAATTTTCCGGAAAAGCCTTCCAATTCAATACGTTTGACAATCAACGCCCGCCATTTTACATTTAATGCTGCAGAAGGATCCTCCGCATCACGCAAAAGATAGGGTTTGAAATGTTTGACCGTTAAACGCGGCATGAACAGCGACCATTCATTCGTTTTTGCATCTAATAAAATGGTCAATTCATCTATATTTACTTGTCCCGCCTCATCTTGAATGACACATTTTTGCATATCCCATCTGCCGGGTCGATACTGCACCTCACTTTGCACATGATTGACTTGATAGCCTTTCAATATTGCGTTTTGACTCGTGAGCTGGCCTTGAAAGAAAACACTGTCTAAAAAAGTCGAACTTAATTTGGGATTCCACCATACTTTTCCATCCAAATGATAGAGAGAACCCACTTTCAAATGCTGAATTTTTTCCGCTAAGTATGTCGGCAATAAAGGACACAATTGATTAAAATCGACTTGAATTTGCCCTTGTAAAGCCGTCCAATCCGGAAAAGTTTCAGAAGTAGATTGATTCGCTAATTGGAAGGTACAGCCACTAAAGTAGCCTTGCATCGTCTGAATCATCCACCCTTGTGTGGGATGATCTTCCCATTGAATCCGCAACGGCGGCTCTTGTCCCATTTGAACAGTTTTATCGAGCAAGGTTAATGTCCCTTTTTGGCAAGAAGGCCATTGTAAATGCCCTATCAACTCAAAAGGGCACTGTGCCTCTTGTGCAAAGGCCATAAACTGTAATTCTTGATCCTTGATTTGAATTTCAAACTGCTTTAAATCATATGCGCGCTTTTTAAAATGATAGAGTCCATCCTCTAATTTAAGATGAAAGTGCTTGCGATCACCTTGCAAATGAAAGGCAAATTTTCCGTGCCACTCTCCTTCTGTTTTAGCGTTGATTAAAATCTCTTTTAAGCCATCATCTATGAAATCAGGAAAATGTTGCTGCAATTCTTCACTGATGGTTGCGCTTTGGCTCACAGGTAAATGAAAATCAAGTTGCGCACAATGCCATTCCTCTTGCTGAGGTCGATAATGCAACGTCTGCACATGCAGATGCGGCTGCTCTACTTCTGCATTTAAAGCAATAAGCATGTTTTTGAATTCAAAACTTTGATCATTTTGGATGTTGATCTCAAAGGGTTTCAAAATATGAACAGGATAATTCCTAAACTTTAATTGATCTGTTTCCGCTTGTAAAATCGCATTTAATTTGTTGGAAGAATCCGCTTGATAAACCCATTCAAATTGACCTGTCGTGCGGATCACCCCTTCAGGACGCCAATGTGCCACAAAAGCTTGAAAAAAACGCCAACGATCTAGCGTGGCAAGATCCATTTCACATAGGTTAAGTTTAGCGCGCAATCGCATGTCATCCGGATAAAATTCACCTTCTAATCCCAGCAACAAAGCCTCTTCAGCATTAACCCCTAAGAAAGGAATCTTCCATTTGTCTTCTTCTTGCTGAATTTCTGCATAGACGCTCCATTGATCCCATTTTAAGTGATCCACCACCCATTTTTTACCTTGTTTATGTCCTTTCAAAAAACCGCTATGCTCTTGATCGCCTTGCTTTAATTGAAAGCCTTCTACTTGATAACGATACGCCTGTTCACTAGGATCATAAGCAAGTGACAGGCTTCCTTTTCCTTCTAGGCCATCTAAAGAAGCGATTTGCTCTAAAAATTGCGCCGATAGACAACCTAATCCTGTACGTCGAAATTTCTGCAGATCTCCTCTTAATTGTTCCACGTCAAACACAGAATGCAAATCTAAATGTTCGAGCGTCGTCCAATTTTTTAAAACACATTGAAAACGTTGAAGATAAAGCGCACTGACGTGAGACAAATGCGGATCTAAATACACATGCTGAAGATCCTCTTGAGGTTGTATAGAGCCTACTAAGCGAAAAAGCTCTTGTTTTTCATCCTGAATGGCAAGATCCCATTCTAGTTGAGGCTGATTGAAAGTGGAGACATGAATCGAATGTCCTGTTAACAAATACTCTTCCACACGTCGTGGTTTACCCACCAGCACAACGCCCTGAATATCGGAAAACGTTAAAGCTTGTTGCTGACAGCAAACCGTTATATCTAATCCCTTTAAAGTCATATCCGCCCATTCTAGGGGCAAATAACCATCCACAATGGCCCCTTGAATATCTGCATCAAAAGTATAATTGTTCGGATTAAACGCAAACCGCAAGTTCAATCCTTTTTCTTTGAGTGCGAGCTGTCCTTCTAAAGGCAATGTGAGTAAAGAAGAAGTGGGGTCTAAATGCGCTAATAAATGCTGAAATTGTGAGACTTTACCTACTAAAGTAGGACAGGTGATGGTTAAATCAAATAAGCCAGGCGTAGGATCGCTATAGTCAAGATTTAATTTTCCGGCAAAGTACATCCCTTCACAGTAACTTTCTAAAGGTTCAATACACAGTTTTTGATCTTCAAAAGCAATCATTCCTTGAATATCTGTGAATAATAAACCCTTATTTTTGACTAAGTAAGAAGCTTGCTGAAGAGATAATGTCCCTTGATGCGCATATGTTTTTAAATCGATTTGATGAAAACCTGCAAACTGCCCGGGAATAGAGGAATGCAAGCTTTTGGCTTCCATACATAAGGCTTCATTTTCAATTTTTAAATTCTCTACATCATATTTAAGAGTAAAAAATTGATCATCAAAAGAGCCTTTCACCTCCACTTCTCCGTGCATTTGTACAGCATGAGGATCTGAAACAAAGGGAGAAATAAATTTCTCTAAAGGCAGTCGATACGCATAAAACCAACCAAAAGGCACAAATCGAATGGCTGACTCCTCTTTAAATTTCTTTAACTCACAACCAAAATGAATGAGATCCATTTGATCGGTATGTTCCTTTTGGACATGTAATGTTCCCCCTAACTCCACTTGTTGATTCTGTTTTTTGATTGTAGCTAATACAAGCACATGGTTATCAAAGAAATTTCGCCTGACTCCCTCTTGAAGCCCAGTCGGAATAAAATCCACCAAATCTTGCGCTTTGCCATCCAACTTAAGCGCAAGCATTTGTTTGGCATCTCCCCATTCAATATCGAGATTGCCTTTCAAACCGGCTAATTGCAAATTAATCAAAGAATGTTCAATTAAACCATTGTGAATGACCACATCCGCTTGAATCTCTGTGAGGGGGAGCGAGGGCGACATCCCTTCTAGATGAATATTGCCCTTTTGCAAATGTATTTCAGCCTGGAGCGACTGCCATAAATCTTGATCGCTTAAATGCGCACTGCCTTTCAGGATCACTTGTTCAAAATAAGTTTTGCTATTCCAAGGTTTAAAATAAAATGAAAGTTGATCGGTTTGAAATTGTTTCACGTGGAATTTTTGAATACCTGCAGGAGATAAATGCGCTTGCACAGAAGCATTGATGACACCTTGCTCTAACTGCACTTCATTGAGCAAAGGCCAATAAGAAGCTAATAAAGACTGAAGAAAATGGCATTCTTGATAAGAAAGAGAATCCAATCGTATTTCAGTTTGATTGATTTCTTCCGGATCTCTAAATAAAACAAAATGCATTTTTCCTTTTGGTTCTCCGGCAGCCGAACAAGATAACGTTAAATCCCAATTTAAAGCACGTCTTGCATTCAAATTGCCATTGCCCTGTAAATTCCAATGAGAGGTGTAGAAAGATTGGTCACTTTGACCATCTAAAGCAATATGCACCACTTTAGTCGCATCTAGAGTGATTTTTCCCTGAATTTGATTAAGAGCCGTTTCTTGATTTCCTGAACGATAAACTAGAGACGCAGGTTTTAAAATCTCTAGTTGACCAACACTTGTTACAATGGTTTCATCTTGTTCATTAACAGTAAATTGAGGATCTATTTTCAGATGAATTTGCTCAATATGGCCTTTTAATTGATGATCTTCTTGTACGAAAGACATGTGCTCGGCAAAGATATCCCCTTCAAAATGCAATTTTTGTCCTTGTGGAAAAAGCATTTTTAAATCGCCTTGTAAAGCCCCTTCTGTAATCTGCCAAAAAGGCCATTGGACTCCCCATAATTCTGCCAAAGCAATCAAAGGCACGCAATGCATGTGTTGGCATTGACAAGAAAGGCCGATTTCATGAGGAATTGTCGATGTGGTGAATATTGCATATTCTTGATGACTTTTGGTAAGGTCTGAATAAAGTTTAAGTGATCCTCCTTCTTGCTGACTAAAATCCAAATCAAAGAAAAGATGATGGGGTTGATCAATTGACCAGGTGAGTAATCCTTGTTGTACATGAAAGCTAGGCTGAGTTTTAATCCATTTACTTTTGCGTGTGAACCATTTTTTTAAGTGTTTTTCTTGAATCACAACAGGCGTTTGAAAATGCCAATGGGGTTGATCTAAATTAACATCAATATAGAGTTGTTTTTGCTGCCAATCTAGATGAAAATTCAATTTTGCTTGTTCAGCGCTAAAGGAAGGTTCATGATCTAGGCGAGGTTGAAGAATAATGAATTGTTTACCTTCTAGATAGATTCCCCCATGCTGCAAAGGTTTTCCCCATGTATGGGTGGTATAAATTTGTAATCCCCAGCCAAATAAAAAAGTTAATAGAGTTTTATGAAAAATCAGAACGACAGCAAGAAAACTCAAAAAACAGAAAAGAGTGAGGCGTTTCATGATTTTGGTGATCCTTACCTTGGGACATGTCCTAACTTTTATAATGTATTTAGTCGTTTCTTTGGAGTATTTTCATGGCTTGCAGTTTTAAAAAACATGTGACAGAATCACCTTATGCGATAAGCACCTTTTAAGGAGGCAATATATGGCGTCATTTCCCACTCTTGTCAAAGAAATATCTATAGGACCACAAACGCTTCATTTGATGTTAAAAGAGAATATGTCTCTGATCAAATTTAATGAACAATTTTTTAGCCATTTGTGGTTGTTAGTTCAACAAATACCCGAATTGTCTGATGCTGACTATCTTAGAGAATTTGCGGAAGTTTCAAATTTTCTATGGAAAGGAATTCAATTTGAGTGTGTGATTTCAATTGAGAGCTACCAAAAACGTTACAATGAGCAAGTTGAACTAGAAAAAAAATACCCGAGTGATGTTTTTCCTTATCGCTTAACGGATTACAAGATTTTCGACGTCTCTGTCATGCATGATCCGCGTTTAGAAGAAGAAAATTTGATGTATTTTGTTTACAATACGACAACCGGTCTGCCTTATCGTGTGGTGTGCCCTTTTCCGTATACTTCAACATCTACATTGGTGCATTACCAAATTTTGCCTGTTAAAACGGAAGCTTCTTTATAATTTAGGACGTGTTTTCTTCGCTTTTTTCTCTGTGCTCTCTGTGGTTATTTTTATTAATTTACCACAGAGAGCACAGAGAACACAGAGAGAATTTTTAAGGCATACCCTGAACGAACATACGCTGTTTTAGCCTTTCCACATACTTGAAAATGGCATAATCCGGACGCATATTTAAATGATGGATGCGTTCAGAAAATATCCCTAGAATACCCCATCTTTGATAGCGCGGAAACTTCACACGCATGAGATAATCTTCATCTCTTGTCCAATAATGATTAATGCGCGCTTTAGAGATATCTACTACAAATTGCGTAATATAAGCAATATGCGCATGACTAATCGTTTCCCAGGCCGGTAGAGGTTGTTTATCAGGCCCTACATGATAAAAAGGAAATTGATAACACGAGCAGTGCACATCACAACACGCGACCCGATCAGGTCTTACAATACTCTTTCCAAATGTATTCCATACATAATCAACATCCGCTTGCCATATCAATTTTTCAATCAATAGCTCATGCGATGCAATTTTAGGCACAAACGAGGTCCCAAACATTTGACTAAATAAGTACACGCCCCCAAATTCTTCATAATCTTTAAGAAAATCCGTCAATTGATCATGCTCTGTCGCAAATACAAACTCATCCGTATCGATTAAAGCCAACCATTTGGTTTTATTCTGGCAATATCTGACAATTTTTGTATATTCACCTGCTTGAATACCATTCCATAACCCCGGATCCGTATAATCTTCCATACAATGAAAAAGCTCTACTTCTCCCTTGATAATATAAGGTAGTAAAACTTCCAAATAATGATCCGTACTAAAATGATTAATTAAATAAAAATGCTGGACACCTACTAACTTATGAAATTCAATCCATTCTTTTAAATAAATCGCATCATTTTGAAAAATGGCGCAAACCGCTAATTCATACTTATATTTCTTCTGTTCTTCTCCATAGCTCATCAATTTAAAACACAAAAAAATCGCAAACCAAATAGATAAAAACTTTTTTATCATAACAAGCTGTAAATAAGGGGTGAATGATTGTAAAAATGACTGGTTTTAACATGTAAAAGCCTTCTATGTCAATTCTTTTAGATTAAATTTTTCATTTGCAAGATCAAAAGAATTTGTTAGCCTAAGGCATGTCTTAACTTAGGAAAAAGCATGCTACGCCGACTGCTCGACTACCAACTCTCTTTAACTGAAAAAGGCCGCTTCTTACACCGCTTACGACCTCTCGTGGAAGCGACTGATACTTTCTTGTATGAAGCCCCTTTAAATACGCGACGAGCTCCTCATATTCGCGATGCCGTCGATATCAAACGCTGGATGGTCATTGTCGTCTTCGCGCTCATCCCCTGCATTTTGATGGCCATTTGGAATACCGGCTTGCAAAGCTTTGTCTATGCAAGCGGAGATTATCGACTTATGAATGAATACTTATCAGATGCCACGTCTCTAGCAGGCTATTTTGACTTTGCTTTTAAAGACAATCGTTATCTCTCGATCCTTAAAGAAGGACTTTTCGCTTTACTTCCTGTCGTCATCATTACTTATGCTGTCGGAGGACTATGCGAAGCGTTATTTGCGATTGTTCGTCAACATGAAATTTCTGAGGGATTCTTAGTCACTGGTATTCTCTATGCCTTAATCTTGCCCTCTACAATTCCTTATTGGATGGTCGCCGTCGGCGTTGCAGCCGGTGTCATTCTTGGCAAAGAAGTCTTTGGCGGCTCAGGGATGAATATTGTGAATCCTGCTTTAGCCTGCCGCGCTTTCCTGTTCTTTACTTTTCCCGGCAAAATGTCAGGCGATGTTTGGGTCGGTACCAATCCTACTATTGTACGCGAAAGCTTGCTCAAAATGAATCAAGAAGCCCATACAACGGCGTTAGATGGCTATAGTCAAGCGACATGGTTGGCGCGCTATAATGTGCCTCCTGAAATTAAAAGCATTCACGTCGATGCGATTGCAACAAATGATGTAGGCACTCATGTGAAGACATTTCCAGCCATTGAACAACAATTCAATCAATGGAAAGACGTCAGTCACCAACAAGCGACTTTAACGCAATTAGAACCTGATCAATTACGTGAATTTGTAACCTCTCCTTTGACAGATGGCGGTTTAGGCTTATCTTCCGGTTACTATGAAGATGCTTACCATTTTGCTTCTTTGAAATATGGCTTAGGGCATAGTAATGACTGGAATTTATTTCTTGGCGACAAACTAGGCAGCATGGGGGAAACCTCTATTTTAGCTTGTTTAATAGGAGCATTTATTTTGATTTGGACAGGTGTAGGCTCTTGGCGTACGATGGCAGGAATGGGCTTAGGAGCATTTGTCACTGCTTTCTTATTTGAAATGGGATCTCGCCTCTTTGGAGCAGAAGGGGGCGCTTGGAATCCTGCCACACTCAATTTCCCTGCTTATAAGCATTTATTATTAGGCGGATTAGCTTTTGGACTTGTCTTTATGGCGACTGATCCTGTTTCTTCGCCTGCCACAAAGCTAGGAAGATGGCTTTATGGGATTTTAGCCGGTTTGGTGACAATTGTGATTCGTGCAATTAATCCTGCTTATCCGGAAGGCGTGATGCTGGCGATCTTAATGGCCAATGTGTTTGCTCCTTTGATTGATTATTATGTCGTTCAGTATTCCCGAAAGAGGAGCATGCGTCGTGTCAGAGCCTAGTTTATCCTCTAACCGTTCACAAAATACCTATACCATCACATTTATGGTGGTATTGAGCTTAACTTGTGCCATTATTTTATCTGTGCTCGCCAGTGCTTTAAAAGAACCACAAGAGATTGCCAAAGAAATTGATCGCAGCCAGCAAATGCTAATTGCCGCACGCATTATGAGTCCTTATGGCTATTTTCAAATCCAAAATGAACAAGGGCAATTTGTTCCTGCTCAAGTGGCAAAAGGAGGCATTCTAGAGCCTTCTGACACACAATTTTTTCCTAATCGCGAACAAATCCTAGAGGTGTATCGGACGCGTATTCAATCTTTCTTAGTCAATGATCAAGGCGAGACGACGACCTTTGAGAAAGCAGGCATTAATGAAGAGAAATATACGCAGGATTACCGTAAAACAGGTTATTACCGCCAGCCTTGGAAACTCATTTACAAAGTGTTTGCTAATCCTCAATCCGGTGAAAGCCTAGATGCCGCCGATCGACCTGTCATCGGTTACGTCATTCCGGTCAACGGCATGGGATTATGGGATGCGATTTACGGCTATTTGGCCATTAAACCGGATGGGGATACAGTGATTGGCATTTCATGGTATGATCAAAAAGAAACACCGGGGCTCGGCGCCAATATTGCAGAACCTGAATGGCAAAGTCAGTTTCCCGGTAAACATATTTTCCAAGAGTCAGCTAACGGAAAAACAGATTTTAAAACAGCGCCTTTAGGAATTACAGTGATCAAGGGCAAAGTCAGTGAAGTATTGGGCAATTCACCCAAAGCTTTAAGCGCAGCGGATGGGATGGCAGGTGCCACTTTAACAGGCAATGGGGTAACCAATGCTTACAGAGATGTCTTGGCAGCTTATCGCCCTTTTTTAATTCGCCTACACAATGAATCTGCTAAAAAAGCTCAGTAGAGGAACGCATGAGTACAGCTAAACCACCCGTGTCAAGTTACTTTACCTCCCAACTGTGGTCCAGTAATCAAGTTTTAGTGGCCGTTTTGGGTATTTGTTCTGCGCTTGGTGTGACGAATCGCCTCAGTGTTGCCATTACCATGGGACTTTCCGTCTCTTTTGTGACGGCTTTTTCTTCTTTTTTCGTGTCTTTACTGCGCAAAATTACTCCCGATAGTGTGCGTATGATCACGCAATTGGCAATCATTTCTGTATTCGTGATTATCATTGACCAATTCCTACAAGCCTATTTCTTTAGTATTTCCAAAGTTTTAAGTGTCTTTGTTGGATTAATCATCACCAATTGTATCGTCATGGGACGCACCGAAGGCATGGCAAAAAATGTCGAACCGCTTCCCGCTTTCTTAGATGGCTTAGGAGCCGGCATGGGATATGCCATTGTGTTATTTATTGTGGCATTTATTCGTGAGCTTTTTGGATTTGGCCAATTATTTGGCTATCAGATTATTCCACTTTCTTGGTATGCCAATTCCGCTAACCCGGATGGTTATGATAATTTTGTGTTAATGGTAAGTCCCCCTGCTGCTTTCTTTATTATTGGTGGACTCATTTATCTCTCTAGAAAACTACAAAGAACCCCTTAGAGGTTGTCTTAAAAATTATAATACCTCAGATTCGAGTTCTTTTTGCCAGGGTTGAAGTTTTTTATTAAGGGTCATATTAATCAAATATGACCCTTAATAAAAAACTTCAACCCTGGCAAAAATAATCTCGAATATGAGACATTATAATTTTTAAGACAACCTCTTAGGAGAATACACGATGTGGATGGGAACTTATTCTTTGCTGAATCTTTTCGGATTGCTGCTACAAGCCATCTTTATCGAAAATTTCCTGCTCGTCAACTTTTTGGGCATGTGCACTTATTTAGCCTGCTCCAATAAGCTCAAAACGGCTAATGGCTTAGGGGTGGCTGTCGTTTTTGTTTTAACCATTTCAGGTATCCTCAACTGGTTTGTGCATCGCTTTGTGACAGGTCCTGCAGCTTTATCTTGGCTCAGTTTTATCGGATTAGACGCCTCTAAAATCAACTTAGGCTTTCTCGAATTCTTGCTATTCATTTCCGTCATCGCCGGCTTTACCCAAATCTTGGAGATTGTGATTGAAAAAGTCTCTCCGGCCCTCTACATGTCATTAGGACTCTACCTTCCCTTAATTGCTGTGAATTGCGCGATTTTAGGTGCTTGTTTATTTGCCGTGACGCGTGATTATCCCTTCTTCCCCAACTTTGTGTATGTCTTAGGATCTGCTTTAGGTTGGTGGCTCGCCATTGCGTTGATTGCCGCTATTCGTGAAAAAATCGCCGTCTCCAATGTGGTGCCTGATTTAAGAGGCATGGGCATTACATTTATCATGTCAGGCCTCATGTCTATGGCCTTTATGGGCTTTACAGGCATTAAGCTGGCCAACCCTTCAGCCGAAACAGGACCTACACAGCCTTTTCCTATCATGGATGCAACAGGCACGGGCCAGTCTCCTATTCAAGGCGCGCCCACGCAAAACAAAGAATGATTTTAATACTATTTAATATTTACCAACCGCGTAAGTCTTAATTTTATTAATGATTGAATCCAATCTTTATTTTTGTTATATTTCTAATCTACAATTAATTTTATAGGTTAAAAATGAATTCTTTTATTTATCATATTAACAGATATAACACTCAATTAGATTTAGTCTTTAAGCAAGGTTGGCAATTTAATCAAGAAGGAACAACTGTCCCTAAATGTCAGGGAACACCTCCTACAAAGAAAGAAGTCTTAACCCGTATATTTTCTACACTAGAAAAAGCTCCTCTTTACTATGCTCATCGAGACCCTTTTGATAAATTTTTAACACACATTACTAACTATAAAAATACAGCAAATGCAAAAGAAAAAAAAGAAGTCGAAAAAGTCGCAAAAAAAATTAATCAACTTGTTAAGCAAAGAGCCCAATCGGTAATGAGCTGCTTTCAAGGGGAACCGGCCAAAGAAGTCAATGTTCTTCTTGATAAACAAACTAAACAACTTACAAATGAAGATTATCTTATTTTAAGAGAGCTCACCACTTTATTTGCTTTCAAACGTCAATTCGCTCATCTCTTTTATCGAGAGACTGCCCTCATTGAAACTGTCAGAAAATTAAGACGCGAATATCCTCACATACACATTACTTGCCCAGATCAACAAGGTACGTGGATTCCATCCATTATTTGTCCATTACCTGAAAATCTCATAGATTTACATTTTTGGTTATTTACTCTGTTTCAGTATCAAAATAATAAAAATCTTGCTTATGTAGATGAAAACTTTATAAAAGAAATCATTCGAAGAAAATTTATTTCACAAGATGTTGATTTCCAAACATACTTAAAGTGCTGTTTGCAATTAAACGTACTGGGTGATTTAGCCCAGCAATGGGATCAACTTAATCCGGAAAGAAAAACTCTGGAAGATTTGAATCAACAGTTTGTTCTTCCAAAAGCTTCTATTGATAAATATAGCCAAGAATTTATCCATGAACCTCCCGCTTATATAGAACTCATCAGATCAGGGAAATCTTTGCGATTTTTTGTTGAAGAAGGAAAAGAGTATGGTAAGCTAGCAGAAAAACTCTTTGATTATTATCACGATACTAATAAAGATTTTGATCGATGGTATAAAGCTATCTACGATAAGCTGCGTGAATACCATACACTTCATCCTGAAGCTAAGTTACCTCTGTTATCTCCGGAAGCTTTTGCTTCTACCAAAGATTTTA
Organism: Parachlamydiaceae bacterium; assembly: GCA_030147755.1. GTDB lineage: Bacteria > Chlamydiota > Chlamydiia > Chlamydiales > Parachlamydiaceae > JASBUW01. Next base: position 3,168 of record JASBUW010000004.1, on the reverse strand, counting down.
CAGGCCCAGAAGACATTACTATTCCCTTTTTAGCTCAAGTTAAGCAATGGGAAAAAGAAGTCATCGCAGAAATTAATCTTCAAAAAACGATACCGGCTCGTCCTAAAAAAGTTAAACAACCAAAACCTAAACCCCCTATTCTTAAAGAAGAGGTGATTCCTTCTCCTAAACCACAAGAGCTTATTAAAGAGGAAGCTGCCCTTGTTCTTTCTAAAGAAAAGGAAGAAGCTCCTCAAGAAGAACCCAAAAAAGAAATGCCTCCTTCTGAACCCACCCCTATCATTTCACAAACAGCTAAGATTGAGCCTATTTTAGCATCTTCTGCTCCTAAAGAAAGATCTCTGAAAACCCCTAAAAAATCGCTTGAACAACTCTTGATAGAAACTTCTCCTTTTCAAGTACAAAAACGCATCATTCAATGGTTTATTCCTAATGAAAATCTTCCCGTTCTTAACCAAGAAAGTCATTTCATTCATAATTTTGCTTGGGCAGCCAACGACATTCTTTGGCAATTTGGATTGCGTTATCCACGAAAAAATGAGGAAGGCATCTATCAACCTGCTATCGCAATGTTATGCCAAGTTGAACATGCGCTGTTTCCAAAATCAGAAGTTTTTAATGTTACGGTAACTTTTGATCATCTATTAGAAGAAGAACCCTCTCTTTCTCCTTTATCTATTCTCTATAATCCATCGTGGATTTGTTATCATCGCACACTTACCAGACGTCCCCAAAACATGAATATTGTGGACGAATATATAGAAAATGGAAAAAAACAATTTATTGATTTTCCCCCTCTTCCTTCTCAACGCTTGCATATTGAATTACCGAGTGATTTATTAGAAAAGAAATATCCCGATGGAAGTTTCATCGAATCAAATTCAGGTTCTATTATCACCATTCGAGATCCTCACCACGATGTCAACAAACACAAATGCCGTTTACACTTTTTTGTCGTTCGCTAAGAAAAAAGATGTGAAAATCAATAAATCCTTAATATCCTGCCATTTGTGATCTTACTCACCCTGTTCTTTTTAACGAAAAAACAGGATGAGCAAGATCGCAAGCAGCAAGATAGGAAAGCCATTTCTATTTTTATTTTAAAAATTTAAATTAGTTTAATAATAAATCAATATTGTTTTGATATAATTAATACATAAAATCAAACATAGGTTTATTATGAGCGAATTTAATTATATTAATACAAATAAAGAAAATTATTACTATACTTTTAATCCTACCCACGGCAATCATCCCGTTAAGTCTCAGGCAACTTTAAATGCTGCTGTTAAAAGTTTGATTCAAAACTTTAAGAAGGGTTCGAAGGATTCTCCATTTGAAGGAATTAAAATTCAACAGGGCGGAATTTCAGAAGGGGGAGGGATCTTTGTTAAGAGTAAAGGAAAATGGAATGTACTGGAAGAAATCACTCCGCAACAACTTAACTTAGCCCGATTAGTTTTGAAAGCAGCAGATACAACCAGTGTAGTCATTGAAAGAGATAAATTAGGTGAGGAGATCAAAGCTAGAGCAAAAGAAAAATTATATTATTATTCTTCCGGAGGAGGCGGACATAAATCCGCTAAAGACGCGAAATTAGAAGGCAATCTAGAAATCTTGATGGACACCATCAAAACGCAAGTCGAAGTCAGTCAAAGTGGCGATGCTATTTCTATTGAAGCGGAGACTAATGATGAAACTCACCCATTAGATCCACGCCTTGCTTCTCCGGAAAAATTTATTCAATGGTGTAAAGAAAACGGAGTCATTGAAGAAAGAGATACCCTACATGACTTTTTAGGTGCCGTTGGCAAGAAAGCTTCTAAAGAATGGGATGACGCACAGAAAGCAGGCGATGTTGCTAAACAAGAAAAATTGGCTTCGATGCAATGGTTATCCGATAAAATTTTTGGACCTGTCATCTTTATTGCGACCTTATATAACCTGATTAAACATAAGCCTAAGCAGATTATCAGTACGCAAGCAATGGCTACTCCATCTATTTTATTCGCCATCCAACTCTATAATGCGCGTTACAAACCTAAAGACGATGAGGATGTCAAATTACATCTTTATATGACAGACATGCCCACACAATACGCCAGTCATTTTTTTGGCCCTCTCAAACGTTTGGGTAGTGAAAAAGACTTTCTCGTTTTACATGCTCCCAAAACACAAGGGGATTTTGATTGGCAAGAGATGTGTGGGCTAGATCCGGATCCAAATGCCGGTCAAATCGTTTTGTTAGATCCTAAAGATTATCCGGTTCGTCCCGCTTTTTTAAAAGCTGTAAAAAATTATCGGTTTAATCCTCTAGAGCCCAAAGTACAACTTAAAGTGAGTGGAAAACAAGAATTAAAGTTGTTACAAGAAACGCTTGCTCACCAAGGGCACGATACTTCAAAAATAGGTGATTTAAGCAAACCCGGCGCACAGTTTTTGGATTACAAAATGAAACCTGAAGATGAGCGTATGTTTTTGATGTTGGGTAGCCAGCCCACTGAAGAGGCCGTAAAAGGATATGTCGATGATTTCATCGAGCGTGCGAAGACAAATCCTGAAAAAAATTTCCATTTATTTGCTTATACAGGGCGATTTAATGAAAAAGAAGCCTGTTTCTACAAAGTGCTCTGTCAATATATTCAAGAACAAAAAGAATGGCCTGAAAATTTACGCGTCCTACCTTTATCTTTTCAAGATCCTACGCAACTTGTGAGTTTAGAATTGCATTGCGATACCGATACAAGAACCGGTGGCGGCACAGTGATGGAGTTAATTGTTTTATCAGAAGTTGAAAAAGCAACTCAAGAACGTTTAGCAGAGCAAGGCATTGAATACACACCTAGAAAACGTTATATTCACGCTCAACCCGCAAATGAAGGAAAACTTGAATTATCTCTTGAAGAATATATTGGAGTATGGGAAAAAGGAAATTTTTTCTTCTTAAAAGATTGGATTGGGGCAGATCGTGTAGAAGTTGTGAATCACCGCACATTCAATGAACCCATTAGATCGGCTGAAGAGCTTTTTACCGTGCTTGAAAATACTTAAATCTTTCAAAATCATAATACGGGTAAGGCGCGCAAGCGTTTGGGGTGCGAAGGTCCTCCTTCGGACGCCAAACGCTTGCGCGCCTTACCCCTTTTTTGTTGTTTGCATTTAATGATT
>JASBUW010000193.1 GCA_030147755.1 Parachlamydiaceae bacterium | reverse complement strand
AAAGGAAGAAAAATAAAATGAGACTTATTTGAATATATCTTTCTTTTCTCTGCGCCTTTGCGTCTCTTGCGCTTCTGCGTTGCCCTTTTATGAATCACTAATGATAGATCGTTGTTAAAATCGTGATTTAATAAAACCCTGAGTATTTAACAAGCGCATTATTTCACTTTTTTTGAATTGGTAGTCAAAACCAGGTAATTGTAGTAACAGCTCTTTACAGTGCTGCATATTTTCATTGGTAGGATTTTTTAAGGTAGCAAGAAGTGAAGCTGCTAATTCGTCTGAATCCAAACTTTTTATTAATAATTCCCTTTCTTCTAAATTGTCATCAGCAAATACCTCTTTCCACATATTGCGCAGCCAAGAGCCAAGCTGTTCCGTATTATTTACCGATTCCATTGACATAGGATCATCAACCAGCTTATCTACCATCTTTTCTAAGAAATCAGCACCCACGCTTCTATAGACCACATGAGTAAACTCTTCGCCTCTTTGACGTTCAAAGATATTTTCTAAAATTTCCTCATAGTTAGGTTGAGTGGCCAAACGTTTTGCCATATCACGATTAATGGGCACGTCTTTCCCTTTTAAGTAAGTCATAATTTTCGAGGCGTTTTCTATCTTATGAAGCTGGCTTATAAAGTTTTCAGTGGCAGCAACTAGATGTGTTTCATAATCTGGTAGACTAGCCAACAACATCTCATGGAAGGCTAATTGCAAATCTTGGTCAATGGCTAATAAGGCTGTAAATTTTTGTCTATCTTGCAAGGATAATTCAGGGTAAACTTTTTTAGCCAATACTTGTAATTCCAATGGATACTCACCCGGCTTCTTAGTCTTCACTTCGTCAATTTCTGTTAAAGCTTCTGCTAATTGCCCTGCAGGTATTATGCCTCGCACATCTTTTCTTAGCGCTTTTATAAGAAGCGTGTCTTCAGTTTCTCCTTTTTGTATACGATGGATTAGCGATTGCCACTTAGGATCGCTTGCTATTTGTTTTTTCAATGCTTCAAATCGTTCCTTTTCCCATTCGCCAGGATTGTCCTTAAACCAAGCAAGAATGCCATCTCTGATTTTTGGATTCAGTTCAATCGCCACCAATAAATGATCCCTCATCGCTCTGGGGGTATAAGTTTTGATGAAATAAATAAGCGTATCCTCTTCATTAAGATTAGGATCAATAAGATGCTCTACAATCTTATTTGAACCAGGTATGGCCATCCTTAGACCTATCTGCTTCAAAACTGTATTTTTCGTATGGCTATCCGCTCCTTTATTATCCACTATTTCATTCGCTATGTTTGAACGCAATTTCCCCATAACACGCTGCAGCATGCCTTCTAATGTGTCTGGTATCCCCTGTAATTCTTTATTGATATCATCTGCCTCTCCTTGCCAGCGACTCCCACAGTGAAGGGAAGAGATAGCAAGCGTAATGAAAGCCCTGCTAATGGCATCCTCATTGTCTCTTTTTTCCTGATTTGTTAATTCCTCTTTGGGATGCTTGAGCTCATCAATGTGGTAAAGAATCTCTTTGTACTGATCCTCCAAATTTTCATAGAAAGTTTCTAATTCTGAGGATCCGGCCGGAGGTGTTCCTACAAAAGGACTTTTCTTTGGAATAAGCGTATTGATAAGAATTTCTAATTTTTCTTCTAATTGCGCTGCAGTCACGGGGACATATCCATTGCTCGTATCGTTCTTTAACCGCTTAGGATCGCGATATCCGGGTTGTGACGGATCATTAAAATTGATTTCTTTGAAACCTGTTAGGATATCTTGGTACTGGTATTTTTTTAATATTTCTTCAGGAACAGCAAATTCTTCCAAAATTTCTAATCGCATATGGCTGTCATCCACTATCCATTCCAATTCCTCGACACTCTGGGCAAGCCTTTCTTTAAGCCAAGGATATTTTGCTTGCAGGCGTTCTAGCTGCTTTTGGACCTTTTCTGATCCCATTTCAGCTACAATATGAAAAAGAAGCTCGTCATTCCCCACAAACAAGGCCGCTTCCAACGCTAAATCCCCAAGATTTTCTACAAATGCGCTCTTTTCATGAATCGATTTTGTGATGAAATCTTCATAGCTTGTACTTGCTTCATATAGATTTTGCAGGTAGGGATAGGGAGCTAAAAAATCCTTGGCACGCGCTGTATAAGCAGGTCGCCATAAAAATTCTAAGCTCTTAGCTTGCAAAGCAGCAAAAAATCGATAATCATTTTTATTGAAATGTTTATCCTCAAAGATTTCTTCTAAAGCAGGAAGCTGACTGATTTGATGAGAATGCTTGGGATTAGCAAAGAGACTTAAAAAATAGGATAGAAAAAGGGGATTTTCTGGAGATATCTGCTTTTTAAGCACATTTCTTGTTTTCTCTTCCTTCATAAGAAAGAGAAAAAAATCATGATTTAATCTTCTAGCGGCCGCATCTATAGGGGTATGATTAGAACCATTCCTCAAGACTAATATTTCTTCCAGATGAGCTAAAGGCTTGTTGTCGGCATCAACTTCTGCTAGCAAAGAACAAAATTCTTCTATCTCGCTTAAAGATTTTACTCTGGCAACTAAATGAAGTAAATGATCGCCTGTTCGAGAATCGACTTGATTAAATAATTTGGCAAAATTGGGAAGTTCATCTCTCAAATAGCGAAAAGGTTTTAGTTGACTAACTGCCCAAATTTGAAAAGGATGGTTCCCATGTTTATTTCTTGTATTTAATACTTTAATAAAATTATTAGGCGTAAGCAATTTCTGGATAGCTTGCATGCTAGAGACATTACTTTTAATACTATTTAAAAAAACGAAAGTATCAAGAGTTTCCGTTAATATCACAACAAAACCGTCTTCCCCTAATTGCTGATGAATAAATTGCAGATAAGGGAATGAATCACCTGTCACACCTGGCTTCTGCCTTTCTTTTTCTTTTTTTTTGAAATAAGTAATCTTCGAGCTATTGTATTGAAAAATAAGGTTAACTAAATCCTTATGATCCAGCTTCTCCTGGCATAATTTTCTGAACTCTGCATTGTCAATGAATCTATAAAAAATAGATAAACCTTCCACATCTGTTCTTAAAAGCTTTACTAAATCAGAGGAACTCATTAATTGAAATTGTTCGACGACTAAAGGTATCCCGGCTGTTTCAGCAAGAGTCACGACACTTGGTCGACTTGTGTGATCTCTTTGAGTTAAATTTTCGAAAATTTTTGAGGAAGGAAGGAGTAAAAAACGTCTCTCTTCTTTTAAAGGTAAGAGATTATTTATGAAATCTTTTGTATTTTGATTTAATCCAGCAACGAGTGGAACAAACTTATTATCACTATGATTAATATATTTTTTTAAAAGTAGTTTATCTACTAATTCTGGAGGATAATTTCGGCAGATTTTTTCTAATGTGCTTCTGTCATTTCTCTTACATGCCGCATATAATGCCAGCTCAAGCGCTTTTTGATTAAAAGGTGTCGGGTGATTGACAATGAGATCAATGGGTCGGTTATTTAAAGGCTTATAAAGTAAATCTAAAAACTCCTTTTCATCTTCTTCATACAGCTGGCCCAGCAATTTTATTCCTTGATTAAGAAAAGGGAATGATTGCCTTTCTAAAATCATTTGAAAAAAACTTTTGCTACCTGTTGGGTAAGTGACACTGCTCATCTTGGAGAATAAAACTGAGAAATCGTAGTCAAATATTAATGCATAAAGCGATTTTCCTCTTTTATTAAACTCTGCTTCCAAATCAGGTAGACAAGGGGGGAGACTTATAATTAAAGAAGTGACGAGCTCTTTCTGCCCATTTTCTAACCCCTGCTCTATTAATGTAGCTATCTCCTTAATTTTTGACTCTTGATATAGTTGATTCGTTTTTGCAGTTGTCTTTCCACGGTTAATAGGAAGAGGCACAGGTAAAAATTGACTCGTATTTTCTTTTCCAATCGGGTATTGAGCAATCAAGCTTCCACATAATACAACTAATTCCTCGACTTTTTTTTCAAATAAAGGATTACTCTGTATGACGCGATCCAAATTTAGATGTGAAATCACGGATAGAACATGGATGACACTAGTGGGAGATACTAAAGACTTATCTTTTATTAATTGCATTTTATGGTCTGGATCTGTTGAATGTACTAAAGATCTTTTTTTTACTGCTTTTACTTCATCAATTAATCCAGAGAGAATAGAATCAGAATCTTTTTCAATACTTTGTATTATTTCATCATCTGTTTTATTATTAACAAAACTCCAGCAATTAACAATTTCCATAGTAACCCCTGCATTACTACACTGTAAATTATTATACAAGTAAAATTATTAATCAACAATAAAGAATTGGTTAATAGAATAAATTTAATTTTAACAAGACATTAAAAATTAAATAACTAAAATTGAAAACTTATAAAGTGTAATCTATAATAAATTTTTAAATGAATTAGTAATACGCGTAGCGTTTATAAGCGTCAAATTTAGACATATTGAACTTATACATTGTACCTTACCCCTTAACAACCAAGTAAGGACGCAACCGTGCGACGCGATTTGCAAGACCGGCTTCTTCGACAGCTTCTACCACTGTATCCACATCTTTATAGGCATCTGGCATCTCTTCCGCGATGGTGCGATAAGAGCTTGCCATCACTTGGATCCCTTGTTCACGCATATGTTCAATGGGGTTTTGCTTATTCCACGCTTTCATGGATTGCACGCGGCTTCTTGCACGGCCCGCTCCATGACAAGCACTGCACCATGTCATCGGATTCCCTAATCCCACCATGAGGTGGCTCGCGCGTCCCATATCACCCGGCACCAAGACAGGTTGTCCCGTTTCACGGAAAATCGGCGCTAATTCAGGATGCTGCGGTCCAAAAGCACGCGTGGCTCCTTTACGATGCACGCACAATTGACGTGGAGTCCCGTCTATGATGTGCGTCTCAAATTTGGCAATATTGTGACAGACGTCATAGACAAGCGGAATATTTTCCGGCAAAATTCCACACACTTGCAGAAAAGCTTGCCGCACTCCATGTAGAATTTGCTGACGATTATTAAAAGCAAAATTGGCCGCAGCAGCCATTGCAGCAAAATAATGTCGACCCGCCGCACTTTTAATGGGAGCGGCCACCAATTGCTTATCGGGCAACCCTTCAGCAAATCCTTGCTTGACAAAGCTGTTCAGAGTGTCTTGACAAACTTGATGCCCAAATCCGCGTGAGCCTGAATGAATCAATACATACGTTTGTCCTTTTTCGACTCCCCATGCTCGCGCAATTTCAGGGAGGAAAAGCTGCGCCACTTCTCCAATTTCGACAAAATGATTGCCTGATCCAATTGAACCCAGTTGGTCACGTCCCCTTTCTCTGGCTTCCAGCGAAACTGCTTGAATATCTCCCCCATGAATCATCCCATGGCTTTCCATGTGTTCCAGATCGCGCTGAAATCCATAGCCATGTCCAATCGACCACGCGGCTCCTTGCTCAATCAAGTGACGATAGTCTGTATCGCTCAGCTGGCGATTCTTTTCTTTTTGTCCATGACCAACGCCAGAGGGCACTAAATGGAAAATGCGCTCTAAAAGGGCTTTCTTCTTTTTGTCTGCCAATTCTCGAAACTCAAGCGGAACAATAGCGAGCCGCACACCGCAGTTGATATCATAACCGACGCCGCCGGGACTAATCACCCCTGTTTCCACATCCATGGCAGCGACGCCTCCAATAGGGAATCCATAGCCCCAATGAATATCCGGCATGGCAATGCTATAGCCTTGAATACCCGGCAAGTAAGCGACATTGCGTACTTGATCAAGCGGTTTATCAATGTCCATTTCTGACAAAAGTGTTTCATTCGCAATGACGAGCCCTGGCACACGCATTTCAGCTTCTTTAGGGAGCAAATAAGTGGCGGGTTTTATTTTTTGCAATCTAGACATCAACAATCATCTCCCATTGTAAAATGGCATCTTCTAATTGTGCGACCTCTCCATGAAAGCTGATGGCTTTCAACGGACACCCTATCACACCATCTGCCCGTCCGACAAGGGAATTCAAAGCAATAATGACATCATCTAATGAAGTCAAAGTCAGTTGTGCTTCAAAAAAAGCGAGTAAAGCCGGATCTTTAAAAGCGAGCGCTGTAAACGCATTGTGATAAAGTTCTTCAAGTGAATGCCCACGCACGATGAAAGCCATATCGGCTGTGTGCTCGATCTCTTCAAAAGGTTCTTGAAAGGGATAACTCCATAAAGGCTCATAATTCAATTGCCCGGTACTTTCATACAAATGAAGAGCTTTTGTATAGAAGGGAAGAGGTTCGAACGTTTTTTTCCAAGCATGAGGATCAAAAGGACGACGTGCCAGAGTAGCATGAGGCAACCATTCGCGTTGATCTAATTTGTAGCCTTGCTGCGTCAACCATGCAGAAAATTCTTTTTGAAAGTGAACTAAAACATTATCGGCTTCATGCCAATGTGCACGCCAAGCGACGACATTAGGGTGGCGTGGAGGAAGCATCAAGCAGGCATCAAAATATCCCGTTAGCCCTACTTTTAAAGGAGGCTGAGGCAAATGCGGCAAGAGAGCTTGTAAAGGGGCATAAGGAATGTTGCCTAGAAAAGCTAACGTCAAATGACGTTGATGCTCTTGTAAATGACGTCCTAAAGGAAGTTTGGCAGGCCAAGGCGCTTGCACTTCTATTGCAAAGAATAAACGTTTGATGGGAGATGGCATTGTCATATTTAAATATAAAGAAAGTTGCTTGGTTGAACAAAAAATGATACTATAGGTCACTCTTACTTACCTATATAGAGATCATATATCATGATGAAAAATAATAAAATAGCTCTTGTGACAGGAGCTTCTTCAGGAATTGGAGAAGCGCTTTCAATCGAATTAATCAAGCAAGGATTTAAAGTCATCGGAGTGGCGCGCTCTAAAGAGACATTAGATTTATTACAGACAAGATATGGAAGTGAAAATTTTTATTCTTTACCATGCGATGTCTCTCAACTAGATACTATCCAATCAGCCTCTATTCAACTTCAAAGGGAAGGGATTTATCCATCTTTATTTTTTTTGAATGCCGGAGTGGCAGGTGAAATTGCTATAGAGGATCCTCATGCTTTTGATATCAGTAAACATCAAGAGGTCATGGCAGTCAATTACTTTGGTGTCATAGGTTGGATTCAAGCTTGGGAAATGACATGTAAAGCCCATGCAGGAGCACATTTTATGGTAACAAGCTCTGTCAATGCGATTTTTGCGCCTCCTAGAGGCAGTGCATATGCAGCTTCAAAAGCGGCTATTAGTAAAGCTTTTGAGGGACTCACTTTGACATACTATGGCACCAATTTAAGTTTTTCGACGGTTTATGCGGGACCCGTTGCGACAAAAGGATTAAAGGGGACCGTGCCCTTTACATGGCAGCCAGAAAGAATGGCTAAATATATGATTAAATGTGCTTTGCAAAAGAAGAGTCATTGTGAGCCTTCTCTTTTTCATTCGGTGATGGCTCATGTTTTCCGCAAACTGCCCACAAAATGGGCATCCAAAATTTTAAATGAAATTTTTAGTAAATTATAGCAAAAATTCTTAAATAAAATGGTAATGCGCAAAGCGTTTGGAGCCCCCAAGCAACTTCGTTGCTAATATCAAAAAGTAA